>JAKLJW010000031.1 GCA_023150935.1 Candidatus Binatia bacterium
AGCAGCGGTGACATCGACCTGGTCTTCCAGCTCTCCAGCGGCGTGACCGGCTTCTCCATGACCGTTAAGGTACAGGCCGCCGTCTCTCCCGGCACCCCGAGCGCGGGTTCTTGTCCGACCGTCTTCGATCCCACCAAGACGCGAGATGTAACCGATCGCGACGTCAGCCACGTCGACCTGGGCTTCTACTACGAGAGTATACCCACACCCACACTGACCTCGACACCGACCCGGACGCCGACCGTCACGCCAGTTCCGCCAACCGATACGCCGACGGCCATCCCGACTGACACGCCGACGGCCGTGCCGACGGATACGCCGACGGCCATCCCGACTGACACGCCGACGAGTGTCCCCACCGATACTCCGACGGCACTTCCCACCGACACCCCGACTGCCGTGCCCACCGCAACGGATACGCCGACGGAGGTCCCGACGGACACGCCTACCGCTATCCCGACGGATACGCCTACCGCTATCCCGACGGATACGCCTACCGCTATCCCGACGGATACGCCGACGGCCATCCCGACTGACACGCCGACGGCCGTGCCGACGGATACGCCGACCGCTATCCCCACCGACACCCCGACGGCACTTCCCACCGACACCCCGACCGCCGTACCCACCGCAACGGATACGCCGACGGAGGTCCCGACGGATACGCCGACCACTATCCCGACGGATACGCCGACCGCTCTCCCGACGGACACGCCGACGAGTGTCCCCACCGATACTCCGACGGAACTTCCCACCGACACCCCGACCGCCGTGCCCACCGCAACGGACACGCCGACGGGTGGGCCGACCGACACTCCCACGGACACGCCGACGTCAACCGAGACGCCGACGGAAACTCCAACCGAGGAGCCGACCGCCTTGCCGACGCCGACCCCGACACCGATGGGTGTCTGCCCCGCAGTGCCGCCCCCATCCGGCTGCAAGACGGGCGCACTCGGCAAGGGAAGCTTCTTCCTGTCGGTCAAGGCCGGCGACCCGACCCGCAGTAAGATGAGGTGGAAGCTGTCGAAGGGTTCCGCCGCTACGATGCCGGAGCTCGGAGACCCGCTGACGGCCACCGTGTACCGGTTGTGTGTCTACGATGGTACCGACAGCAAGATCATGGATATGCAGATACCGGCCGGCGGCATCTGCGACGGGAAGCCCTGCTGGAAGGCCTCCAACACGGGTTTCCGATACAAGCGGCGCAGTGGCTCACCGGATGGCGTTACCGGAATGTCCGTGAAGTCAGGGGCTGCCGGCAAGACCAAGGTGAGCATCGCGGGTAAGGGCGAGAACCTGTCAATGCCGACCATGCCACTTGCACAGGCGCCGAACCCGGTCCGCGTACTGTTGCTCAACAACACGACAAACGCATGCTGGACCGCGAGCTACAGCACCCCGCCGCGGAGCAATGCGGGTGACACCCTGAAGTGGAAGGACAAGAACGACTGACGCCAAACGAGGCGCGGACAGCCGACCGGAACCACGGGCATGCGGGTTGCGAATCGCGACCCGCATGCCCGTTCAAGAACGGTAAGTACAAGACAGTGACTTGAGGATACGGACAAGCGAATGAGGCGTTCGGGGGTGCCAAGTGCAACCGCCAAACCTGACCGCGCAAGACGGCTCCGCCACCCGGTTACGGACGCTCGACGCTCGCCCCCTTCCCGCCGGCTGCACCCTAACGCAGCCGGTCACCGCTTCCCCCGTGCAACCTGGAAGCTGGTTCATCCACAAACGATTGCGGTTTCTTCATCCGGAGCCCTGTGGTAGCTGCAACTAAATTTCGAACGTTGCACGGAGGTGCGAAATGCTTTCGCGACGCGAACTGGTTAGTCGACTTGCCGCCGGGGCGGCGGTAGCCGCGGCGGCCGGCGCCGGGACGGCAGGGGTGGCGCTGGCACGCAGCCGGGGCGCCGTACCGAACGGTTCCGAGCCCGGAAACGACGAGTTCTTTTCCCTGCCGGGCGACGAGGCCGCGACCCGGCCCGAGACCGTTGCGGGCGAGCAGGCCGCCGCACCGGTGGCGGCAGCGCCGCCGCCCGAACCGCCACCGTGGGAGCTGCTGCGACCGCTGGAGCGCGGGGCCGTGGTGGCGCGGGGCTGGCGCGTGGTCGATCTGACGCCGGTGGTCAATGGCGCATTCGTGGTCAGCTTGCAGAACGCACGCGGCCGCACGCACCGGGTACACCTGTGCCGCAACGACGGCCGGCCGCAGGGTCTGGTGTTTACCGGGTGCCTCGATCTGGTGGTCATGAATGGCGGTCAGGGGGAGACGCCGACCGACGAAGGGCTGGCGCAGGCGGTGGCCGAGCTGGCCCATGTGCTGGCGGCCAATGAAGTCGACGGGCGCAACGCCGCGGTGCTGACCGCCCTGTTGTCGCAGCGCGAGAGGGAACGTCAGTTCGCAACCGCCGCGGGGCAGTTGCGCTGAGCGCGGGTGGGCGGACCTCGTAAGGAGCACACATGGGCCAGAAAAAGAACGAGCTTCCCTCCCTGCGCAAGAATCCGGTGGAGTTTCTCAGCCGCGACGAAGCGCGCCAGGCAGTCAATCCGGACGTGAATCTGGACGCCGCCGAGGCGGCCGCTGCCCTGCGCACCGAGCCGCACAACGAGAAGATGCTGCTGGCTCAGCACATGTCGCATGCGTCCCACGGCAGCCACGGGTCGCACGGCAGTCACGGCAGCCACGGCTCGCACGGCAGTCACGGCAGTCATGGCAGCCACGGCAGCCATGGTTCCCATGGCAGCCACGGCTCGCACGGCAGCCACGGCAGTCACGGCAGTCATGGCAGCCACGGCAGTCATGGCAGTCACGGATCGCACGGCAGTCACGGATCGCACGGATCGTGGTGAAAACATTCGGTCGAGCGCAGCGCCGCAGCGCTAGCGGAGGCGTGGTTATGACGCGAGTTCAGCTTCAGGGGAAAAGGTCGGCAGCGAACGACACGGCTTCGCCGGCCGAATCACGGAACATCATCGGCCGTCGCACCCGCGGGGGTACGACGAAGCTGCTCGCCACCGTGGCAGCGCTCGGGCTGCTCGGTTTCGCCTCCGGCGCTTCGGGGCTGACGCTGCACGGCGGTCCGTACTATGCCGGCTCGGGCGGCGTGACCGGCACGTGCACGGTGGCCGGCAACGCCTGCCTGACCGCGGGGGCGACCGTGACCTGTAGCGGGCTCAACGCGAGTTCGTTCCAGAACCTGTACTTCGGTATCCGCAACGACGCATTCGTAAACGGCGTCAAGGAAGTCGGCACCGCAGGCCCCGTGGCCGGCACCGACCAGTTCAAGAGCGGAACCGGGTCCATCAGCTACACCGGTACGACGACCGTGTGGGACTCGATCATCGGCGGCACCAAGGCCGTCAATACCAAGCTGGATCTCTCGGTGGGCTCGGTTACCGGCGGGACACTCACCGCGGTCGCCACCGGCGGCAACCCGGCCAATAACAGCAGCGGTGACATCGACCTGGTCTTCCAGCTCTCCAGCGGCGTGACCGGCTTCTCCATGACCGTTAAGGTACAGGCTGCCGTCTCTCCCGGCACGCCAACCGGCGGATCGTGCCCGATCGTGTTCGACCTGACAAAGACGAGAGACGGCACCGACCTCGACGTCAGCCACGTCGACCTGGGCTTCTACTACGAGTACATACCAACCCCGACCCCGACCTCCACGCCGACCAGTACCCCCACGGAGACGCCGACCGAAACCCCGACGGCGACCCCGACCGACACCCCGACGGAAACCCCGACCGTAACGGAGACACCAACCGACACCCCGACGGCAACCCCCACCGACACCCCGACCATAACCGAGACTCCGACGGAAACCCCGACACCAACGGAAACGCCGACGGAAACGGCGACGCCGTTGTACAGCTACACGCCAACTGACACCCCGACGCCGACCCCGACGCCGACCGACACCCCGACGGAAACCCCCACCGAAACGCCGACGGAAACCGCAACCGAAACCCCGACCGCGACGCCAACGCCGACCTCAACCCCCCTCGGAGTGTGCCCGGTTACGCCGCCCCCTGGTTGCAAGACGGGCGAGGTCGGCAAGGGGAGCTTGAACCTTTCGATCAAGACCGGCGACCCGACGCGCAGCAAGTTGAGATGGAAACTGTCAAAGGGTTCCGCCACCACACTGCCGGAACTCGGAGACCCCCTGACGGTTACCGCCTATCGGCTGTGCGTCTACGACGGCGCCGACAATAAGATCATGGATCTGCTGGCGCCGGCCGGCGGAATCTGCCCCGACGGCAAGCCGTGCTGGAAGGCGACCAAGACCGGCTTCAAGTACAAACGCAAGGACGGCACGCCCGACGGCATGACCAACTTCCTGGTCCAGTCCGGAGTTGCCGGCAAGAGCAAGGTCACGCTCGTCGGCAAGGGCAGCAACCTGACCGTACCGCTCATGCCGCTCACGCAGGCTCCGAACCCGGTCCGCGCTCTGCTGATCAACAGCACGACGGGTACCTGCTGGACGGCCAGTTACACCTCCCCGCCGGGGAGCAAAGCGGGCGAGACCTTGAAGTGGAAAGACAAGAACGACTGAAGCCTGCAAGGCCTCGATAGACACGACCGTCCCCCGCCACGTGAGGTGCTTGGACGCACCTCACGTGGCGGTTTCGCGTTGCCTCATTCGGAGCCCTGTGGTAGCTCCAAATCAATCTCGAACGTTTCACGGAGGTGCGAAATGCTGTCGCGACACGTGTCTGTCGCTCGGCTTGCCGTCGACCCGGTCGGCGCCAGGGACCGGAGGCTTCTGTGACCGATGCTGCACCCGTAACCCCGTCCGAGTCGCGCCTCGGTTTCGCCATCGCACCGGATCACATCGCCTTCGACGTCGACGAGAGCGTCTATCCTCTCGAGACGGTCTACGGGGCCTGTTATCTGTTCGTTGACCGCTGTTTTCTCTTCCTTTCGCGCTCACAGCCCGGCGTAATCAACGTGCGGGTCACCCCGAGGACATCCGCCACACCCGCCGAGCTCGACACGCTCGCAGGGGAAATCGCCAACGAACTGTTGTCGCAGGCCCTGCGCGCCCGCCTCGCACAGTCGACCATGCGCATACGCGAATATTACAGCGCTGCCGCACTGCGCGCCGCGACCTCGACGGCCAGCCCGTCCATCGACGAACTGCTTGCCGAACTCGAATCCGAAGAACTCGGGGACGATCCGCTCGAAATCATGGTCCCGTGGGAGGAAAAGCACGGCTCACAGGCCCAGGAGGTGGAGCCGAAGAAGGAGCCGGAGCGGAACGATGGCTGAGCAGGTCAGCTTCGATAGTTATCTGTACCTGCCCGAAGCCGTCGAGGCCGCGGCGGCGGCTTACGCCGAACACGCGGACATCGCACTAACGACAACCCCGGAAGCCGTCCTGGCAACCATTTCCGGCACCGGCGACGATGCGGACTTGCACACCCTGACGCACGCGTTCTGCAATCACGTCCTGCACGAAACCATTGCCCGCAAGCGCCGGGCAGCGGCAGAGGAGCGTTAACCGTGAACCGGCATATAGTCGCGGTCCCGCAGCGGCAAATCGCGGACGACCGCCTTGGTTACTTCCGCTGGGGCCGAATCGCCGGCAAGGTTCTGGTGACCACCGACGCCGGCGACTGGGCCTTCTTGACCGACTCCGAATTCGACGATCTGCTCGCAGGGCGAATCGCGGCGGAACATCCCCGCTTCGAGGAATTGCAAGGCAAAGGCATCCTGCGCGACGGCCTGAACCTGGACAGCTTCGCGGAGAAACTGGCCCGGCGCACCCGCCACGTCAGCCGCGGCCCCCATCTGCACATCGTCATCCTCACGCTGCGCTGCAACCAGACCTGTTCATATTGCCAGGTTTCGCGGGAGACCGCCGACACCGTGGGCGTCGATATGACGCCCGAGACGGCGGAAAAGGTCGTCGACCTGGCGCTGCAGAGTAGCTCGCCCGCAATCACGTTCGAGTTCCAGGGCGGCGAGCCACTGCTGAATTACGACGTGTTGCGGCACGTGGTCGAAGTGGCCAGAGCCCGCGGGGAACGGGCGGGTAAGTCGCTGAGTTTCAGCCTGGTCAGCAACTTCACCCACATGACCGAGGAACGCGCAGAGTGGTTGATCGCCAACGACATCCTGGTCTGCACCAGCCTCGACGGACCGCCCCGGGTCCACGATATGAACCGCAAATGGAGGCACGGCAGCGCACACACCGAAGTGGTGCGCTGGATCGATTACTTCAACCGCCGCTACATCGAACTCGGACGGGAGCCGCGCCTCTGGCACATCGACGCATTGATGACCACGACGCGCCAGACCATCGCCGCGTGGCGGGAAGTCATCGACGAGTACGTGGCGCGAGGCATGCGGACCATCCACCTGCGGCCGCTCAATCCGTCCGGCTTCGCGCGCGACACCTGGCAGACGATCGGCTACACCGCCGAGGAGTACCTCGACTTCTACCATAAGGCCCTCGACTACATCCTCGAGCTGAACCGGCAGGGCGTCGAGATCATGGAACGGACGGCCTCGATCTTTCTGACCAAGATCCTGACCTCCGACGATCCCGGCTTCGTGGACATACAATCCCCCTGCGGAGCCACCACCGGTCAGGTGGCGTACAACTTCGACGGCCGAGTCTTCCCCTGCGACGAAGCCCGTATGGTGGATGCCATGGGCGATTCGCTCTTTGAGCTCGGCCACGTCCGGGATCTGACCGTCCCGGCCATGCTGCGCCACCCGACGACGCGCGCCATCGCCGCCGCCTCGTTGCTCGATGCTCAGCCGATGTGCGCAGACTGCTGGAACAAGCCCTTCTGCGGCGTGTGTCCGCTGTACAACTTCGTCACCGAGCAGGACCTCTTCGGACAGCGCCCCCGTTCCTTCAAGTGCAAGGAGTACATGTCGGTGTCGGGCCGGCTGTTCGAGTTGCTCGCCAACGAGAACGACACCGAGACGCTGGAGATTCTGAAGCGCTGGACGATCATGCGGCCTCGACTGGCCAACGACGGACGCGCCCTCAAGGGGGCACCCTGACGAGATCGCCCGTTCCGGCTCAGGCACCACAGCGGTTGGAATCCGGGCCGGTGGGCTTGTCCGCATAGGCAATCATCCGGAAGACCCTCCCGAGCGGCCGCCCGAGCGTCTCCACCAGGCGCACGACAGCAAGAGCTGCCCCCGACACCTCCTGCCCCGGACGAGCCGGGTCATACGGGAGTAACCGCAGCGACGTCAGTTCGAATCCCGCTCGGCGCAGCATCGAAGGCAGCGAACGGTCGTCGAAGAAGCACAGATGATTGCGGCCAAAGATCTGTTCGACGGGATGACGAATGCCGCCCGCATACAGCAGTCGTGCGAGCAAGACCACGGCCGCCCGGTGGTTCGGCGTATACACGATGAGTTCTCCGCCGGGCTTGAGCCCCCGATGAACGGCGCGCAGCACGCGCAGGGGGTCGCGCAGATGCTCGATACTGTCGACCATTGCAACGACGTCGAATTCCCGGTCGGCGGCGAGATCTTCGGCGGTCGCCTGAGTCACGTTGATTCCACGGGCTCGGGCAAGGCGGACGTTGGACGGCGCATGATCGATGCCCTCGGCCTCGAAACCCAATCGTGCGGCCTCTTCCGGCAGCGCCCCCTGCCCGCTGCCTATGTCCAGGAGTCGGCGACGGTAGCCGTCCGGGCGCGGCCGCAAGTGAGTCAGCAGCCCGCGAAACAAGGCTCGCGCCGCGTCGCCGAGGAGATAGTTTCGCGCGAACTCGTCGTCGCCCGATTCGCCCGGGTACTCCGTCGGGATCTCGACGCCGGGGGCAAGGACCTTGAACCACATCGAACAGAAGCTGCAACGCATGACGCATCCCGGCACCGCGCCCGCGGCATCCATGGACCTCAGATCGTAGATCAACCGATGGCTTGTGCCGCCGCACAGAGGGCAGAAGATGTATTCCCGCTGTTGGTCCATATAACGATGCCGGTGGTGCCTTGCCGATATCCGAAATGCCGAAGGGCATTCAAGCGCTAGCGGCGCAGTGCGCGGATCTGCTATCTCCGAGACGGCCAGGAGGTCACCGGCATGCACAATCGCAGGGGCAGAGGACACGGCGGTTGCGAAGACGACTACGGTCACTGCCATGGTCACGGTCATGGGCACGGCCACGACCATGACCATGAACACGGACGCGATCGGCACTGCGACGACCATGATCGCCGCCGGTGCGACGATGGTCCCGAACGCCGCGATTGCTGCGAGTCCGGAAGGGATCGGGAACGGCGCGAGGTCGAGGCGGGTGAACGCGGGGACGGTCCCGACACGCGCTTTCTTCAGTTGGAAATGTCTCAGGTGTTGTATGCCGAGGCCGAGTCGGTCACCCGGGATGCCTTGCGGGCACTCCTCTTGGAGGCCGCGAAGGCGCGCTTGAGAGAGCGCTTCGGCAATCGGATTGCCGGGCTCGCCGAGCTTGCCGCCGACGAATTGATGGCCGACATCGTGGCCAGCCTCAATATCGAGGCGCGGATCGATCACCGGCGGCGGGAAGGCGGCCGATTGCGGGAACGCCTGTCGGACATCTTCACCGAAGGCGGCGCTTCCGGCGAGGACGACTCCCAGGAAGCGGGTGAGCCTGGGGACGACGATGCCAAAGGATCGCGGCCCCGCCGCCGGAATGACGACGAAGGCGGGAGCCACGAGGGAAATCCCTGACCTGCCAGTTGCAGACCGGCCATAAAGACCGCGTATCGAGCTCAGCGCGCGGCCGGCGTAGGTCAGCCATCATCATCCGCCGCGTTCATCGAGAAAGCCACCCCGGAGGGGTGCCCGTCCTCGCCCGTCCATTGAGATGTCGGCCACGGCGGACCGACCGCGGCATTACCGTCTCCGGCCCTGTCCAGCAATCCACCCGATGACGCTATGGGCCTGAATGCGCTCGTGAACCGGCTTTCGGTCGGCGGCGCCGGTGTGGGCGCCGCCTGGCCGGTCGCGCTCTCCGTTCTCCACGCCCTGGCCATCGTGCTGTTGGCCATTGTGCTGTTTGCCTGGTGCCGCCACGGCCGCCGCCGCGCGGTCGTCACCGCCGGGCTGCTTACGGTGTTGGCAGTCACGCTGACGTACCTGATCGCCGTCCAGGCCGAAGACATCCCCACCGAGTGGGTCACCATCCTGCACCACGGCCTCGGTCGGAAGGCCATCATGCACCTCTATGGGCGTGGCGCGCATGTGGGTGAGAACTTCGTATTCGTCCTATCGGTAGCGGCAGGATGGCACTGGCCCACACTGCACAACGTCGTGTGGTTGAATCTGCTGCTGGCGCTGGTCAATGCCACGATTTTTCTCTTCGTGGCCGGGTACGTCGCAGGGCCCGCATGGATGCTCCCCTGGACGCTCGTCTTCGCGTTGAATCCGGCGATGTTCCTGGCGGCGTTTTCGGAGTTGCCGACAAATCTGCTCGGGCTGTATTTCCTCCTCGGCGTGATCGCCTGGGCGGTAGTGACCGATCCGCTGCCGCAAGCGCGCGGCGCACGCGCGGCGGCTTACGGGCTCGTTGCGGTACTTACCATCCTGGCCGCGCTGACCCGGCCCGAAGTGGTGATCCTCGGTATCGTGGCGCTCGCGGTCGAAGCGGCATACTACTTCCTCGGCGAGGATTCATGGTCGGCGGCGTGGCACCGCCTGGGACAGAGTTGCGCGCGGGTAATCGCGTTCCTCGACGATCATCCGACGGTTGTCATCTTGCTGAGCCTGGCAGGAGTATGGTTCGCCATCGGCGGTCTGCCGTGGGGACTGGCGGGCCGCTCGGAAACGAGTGCGCTCTACCCCTTCAACCCGTCGATTCTGGCACTCTTCTTCTATCTCCCCATGCTGGCGTTGCCGATCGGTGCCAGCGTGGCCACCGCCTTCGGGTTCGTCCGCGCCACGTTGCAGTTCCGGAACTTCGCCGGACTCGCCCTGTCGCTGCTGATCCTGGTGCGGATGTACTTTGCCGGCGAGTACCATTACTACGAAATGGGACGCTACTTGAGCTACGTCATGCCGGCCATCTTCCTTCTGGGGCTGTTCGGCAAACGTGAACTCGACACGATCGTAAACCGGTACTGGCAACCGACATGGCGCCGCGTAGTCCGCGTCGGCTACCTGATGGCATGGTTCACGCTTCCCCTGCCGGGCATCGTGGCCTTCTACACTCGTCCCGAATACGATCCCGGCGGTGGGTTCGCCCAGATCCTGCTCGATCTGGACAATCAGCGTGAGGTCCGCCACCTCATGTCCTTGACCGAGAACAACCCGGACTGCGTGTTCATCGGTCGCGTGATCGAGGACCACCGCGGCGACCCCAAGGTTGAAACACGATACGCTCATGTCGTCTTCGGCAAGCCGATCCCTCAACCGGTGGTAGTGCCGGAAGGGGACATGCTCGTCGAGGAAATCGTGAGACGGTACGCCGGTGGGGCGTCGTGTGTCCGTCTGTACTACGGTGGCGACTGCAATCTGACCTTCGCCGATCGGTGCACGTCATTCGTCGACGGACACCGGCTCCTCGGCGAGTACCGATTCTGGTCGCGCCCATACAACAACCCGCTCCAATCGGGTCACACGGGAGCGGAGGTGGTGCTGGCGACCTACGCGTGGCCGTAGGACCGGCGCCGGCCCCGGCGGGGTCCGGATTCTTTAATTGAATTGACCTGCGGGGTCGCCTATTGGGGAAGCAGTGCGCACCGCGGCACGTGACTCGCTGGTTTCGGACGGGCGCGCGGCTCGACGTACGCGTCTTTCTTGGATCGCTCTGGCGTCAGGGCTGGGCGCGCTGACCGCCGTTGCCGCGGTGACGTCCATCGCGCGACAATCGCCGTTCTCCGAGTATCTTGCGCAGGCGCGGCGCTGCGTCGAGCTGAACGATTGCCCCTCGCTCGGCGGCCGCACCGGCGCGCTGCCGCTCTTCCATGGTGCCGTGTGGAACCGGCTACTGTCCTACTCCCTGCGGGCTGGAGGCGACCAGACACCAGTTCAGGACATAATCCTGGGTTCGTGGCTGCTTTCCATTCCGTTCGCTTTTTTCTTCCTTCAGCGCTACGCGGGGCTGCGCGGAGCCGCCCTGGGGCTCGGCCTGTACTTCCCGGTCGTCCTGGTCGGAACCGACATCACGAACTTCACTTACACCAACCTGCTGCCGTTGCCGTGGGTGGTGTACTTCGCCGGCATGGCGCTGCTGGTGGAATTTCGAGCTATCGTGTTTGGCGCAATTGCGTCGGTCGCTCTGGCGGCGGCCGTCAGTGCCGAGCTGGGCTCTATTGTCATGGTGCCGTTCCATCTCTTGCTGCCCGCCCTCGCCTGCCGGCGGCCCTTGCTTGCCGTGGCGGCATGCGGTTTGGCCTTCGCAATCCCGTTCAGCGTGGAGTCAACCGACGCCGCTATAGAGATCGCGCGACAGGTCCCGACGGCCCGCTTCGCCGTCGGCCTCGCACTCAGTGGCGGTGTCATAGCGCTCGCGGCACGCTTCCTTCCCCGGAGCGTGTTCTCCGCCGACACAGCGGTAACCGATCGAGTGCACACCGTTATGACGGCTGCCCTCGTCTACGCCACCGTGACGATGTTCGTCACCTGCCTGCTGCTCATGGAAGCATTCCCAGCCCCGCGTTACTTCCTGCCCGCAAGTGTCCCGTTCTTGTGCCTGATCGCCGCCCGCATGGGCGCGCTCGGCGTCCCGGCAACCATTGCCGTCGCGGCTCTGGAGAGCGCAGCCCTCGTGCTGCTGCCCGCGGCGCCACACGCAATGAAGGTACTCCAGGTCGCCGTGCTGGCAGTGGTGACGATGTATGCCGCCGGCACGATCGTCGCTCTCGTTCGCCGCGGTCGCGGCGCGAGCCCGGCGCGGTTCCTGTGGGCGCCGATCGCGATCTGTCTTTGCGCGATCGCACTGGCCGCCACCGACCGCGTCGCATTAGCCAAACGCGGCGCGCCGCAGTCCTTCACGATGGCGGAAGCGGAGCGCGTGGTGGCGAAGTTATATGGCGGCGGCCACACCTACGTCGGTCTGCTCGCCTCGCTCCACGGCCCGGCCGTCGACGAACTGATGTCGCTGCTCGCGGAGCGCGACCCGGACCTCTTCCGCGAACCCGCATCGGCACTCCGGTCCGGCGACGGGTCTTCCCTCCTGCTCCTGAAGGTGCCGAACACTGCCATCGCCCGGACCGAGGGGATCGTCGCCGCCGTACCCGTCGATGACACCACCTCCGCAATCGCGGTCAAGGCCGAACGCAGCTATTTGGACTGGCTGCGCATGCGCCGATGCGAGTGGGTGGTCGATCACGAACGGCCGACGGCGTATGTCTGTGCCGGGCCACGCATAAATCGGCCCCTCCTTCACAACTGGCCCTATGTCGAGTTCGGCGAGCCGTTCACCGTGCCTGGCGCTCGGCTACCGGATCGACTGCCGGGCTTCTCGACCGTGCGCTACGAAGTTCCCGTTCGGACCCCCGGACGTGGAGTTCCGCACATCGTCCGCACGAGCAACGAGTGGCCGGCAAGCTGGCGCATAGTGGGCGTCTCCGGCGTGGACTTCGAGGGCCCTCTGCCCGGGCCGGAGATCCGACTGCCAGACCGGCTGGCGGCGACCGGCCTATTGGAGCTGGAGTTCGTCGCCGCTTTGCCCGGCGATCTCCCCTGGGTATGGCGGCCGAACATCGTGGAGGTAACGCAGGCCAACGAGCACCTGCTCGACGGGCTGCGCTTCGGGCAATGACGCCGCAAGTAACCGCTCCGATGGCAGCAGGACCGCCGACCGGCGAGGCGAGCGGGCCCATGGATCGGGCGTCGACCGCGCGGCGTTTGCGCATCTGCCTGGTCAGGCCTCCGACACTGACCAGCGCCAGCGGCCTGGGGCAGGATGCCGTGCCGCCGCTCGGTCTGGCTTACATCGCCGGGGCATTGCGCCGCGCCGGCCACGAGGTAAGCGTCGTCGATGCCGTCGGCGAGGCGGTACACCAGTACAGCCGTGTGCGTTGGCACGAACACGCCCTGTCGCACGGCTTGCGCCCCGAGGAGATCGTCGAGCGCATCGATCGGCAGGCCGACGTCGTCGGCGTCGCCTGCATGTTTTCCGTCGAATGGCCCCTCACCGCCACCCTGATCGCTGCGATCCGCAACGCCGTGCCCGCAGCCTTCATCGTCGTCGGCGGCGAGCACGTCACCGCGTGCCCCGAGTTCACCCTCACGGACTGCCCGGCGATTGACGCCGGCGTGCTGGGGGAAGGCGAGGAAACCGTCGTCGATCTCCTTGCCGCCCACGCCGAGGGGCGGGATATTGCCGGCGTGCGTGGCATCGTCTACCGCGCGCCCGCAGGGGACCGCATCCTGAAAACCCCGCCGCGCGACCGTATCCGGGCGGTCGACGACATTGCACCGCCGGACTGGACTCTCTTCCCGATCGAGACCTACATCGACAACGCCCTCACTCACGGCGCCAACCTCGGACGCTGCATGCCCATTCTTGCCAGCCGCGGTTGTCCTTATCGCTGCACCTTCTGTTCGAGCCCGTCGATGTGGACAACGCGATGGACGGCGCGCCGGCCGTCGGCGGTAGTGGCGGAGATGAAGGACTACATCCGCCGTTACGGGATTACCAATTTCGACTTTTACGACCTGACCGCAATAGTCAACAAACGCTGGATCGTCGACTTCTGCCGTCTGCTGATTGCCGAGCGGCTCGACATCACCTGGCAACTCCCGTCCGGCACGAGGAGCGAGGCCATCGACGCGGAGGTCGCGAATCTCCTGCACGCTTCGGGGTGCCGCATCGTCACCTATGCTCCGGAAAGCGGTTCCCGCCCGGAGCTCGCCCGTATCAACAAGCGCATCGATCCGGACCGGATGATGCAGTCGATCCGCAACGCCCGGCGCGCCGGGCTCGCGATCAAGACCAGCCTGGTATTCGGGTTTCCCGGTTGGACCTGGGGCGACGTTTTCGCCAGCTTCCGCTTTCTCTTCCGCCTCGCCGTGGCCGGGGTCGACGACGTGAACGTCTTTCCCTTCTCGCCGTACCCCGGCTCGGAGATGTTTTCGTCTCTGCTTGCGAGCGGCCAGGTGCAACTGGACGCCGCGTACTTCCGCTCCCTGTTGGCTTTCAACGATCCTGTGCACAGCGTGTCGTACGCCGAAATCGCCGGTTCGCGGGCGTTGTCTCGACTGAACCTGACGGCCATGGCGTTCTTCTACGCGCTGAGTCTGGCGCTCCGGCCGCGCCGCGCGGTCCGGCTTGCCATGGCCCTCGCGACCGGCGACACCTCGACGCGATTGACCATGGCGATGGCGCATCGTCGCCGGCGGCAACTGGCCATGCGTCTCGCCCTCAGCGGCGGAGACGGAACCGTCGTGATTCCCGCCCTCGATAGACCCCGGCCGTTGGCCCATTGGCGCGCCTCATGACCCGCGCAGTATCGCCTCGGTCGACCCGCATCATGCGGCGCATCGATCAGCACCTCGGGCCGCCGCTCTGTCTCGCTCTGGGTCTCCTGCGCTCCTGCGCGGAGCGATGGCGGCCGGCACGGCATCGGGCGGCGGGCACACCGATCCGCAAGGTTCTTGTCATCAAGTTCTGGGGCATGGGCAGCATCGTCATGGCGACCCCGGCACTGCGGGCCCTGAAGAAGTCCTATCCCGATTGCCGCGTTACCTTCCTGACCTTCGCGCAGAACGAAGCGATTTGCAGGATGATCCAGGCTATCGATCGCGTGCACCCGTACGACGCCGGCAGCGTGGCTGCGTTCGTGAGGAGCTTCATCGGCCTCGTGCGTCTTCTCCGACGCGAGCGCTTCGACACGGTGATCGACATGGAGTTCTTCTCGAACTTCACGTCGATCGTCACCGCACTGTCGGGAGCGGCGCTCACCGTCGGCTTTCATACGCCGAAGTTCTGGCGCGAGCGCTTCTACACCAAACGGGTGTCGTTCGACCACTCGCGTCACGTGACGGAGATCTTCCTCAAGGCACTGCAGGCGCTCGGGGCCGACACCGACGACCTCGCCCTCGCAAAGCCGGTTCCGGACTCGCCGGCTTTGCGCACCGCATTGGACAGGGTTCTGGCCGAGCATAAAGTCGCACCGGCCGACCTGCCGATTTGTGTCAGCGTCAACGCCGGTCCCCTCGACTACAAACGGCGGTGGCCGCTGGCGTCGTACGGAGAGCTGATTCGTCGCATCGCCACGCACTACCCGGATCATCGCATCGTGCTCATCGGAGCGGCCGACGAGGCGCCGTACGTCGACGAGGTGGCCGCTCTGATACCCCCGAACCCTCGCGTAACGAACCTCTGCGGTCTGCTCGAGGTCGAACAGCTCGTGCTCCTGTTGCAGCGGTCGCAGCTTTTCATCGGGAACGACGGCGGTCCGCTGCACCTGGCGGCGGCCGTGGGTGTGCCGACCGTATCTTTCTTCGGACCCGAAACGCCGAGCCTCTACGGGCCGCGCGGTACTGCCGACACCGTGCTTTACAAGAACGTACCGTGCAGTCCGTGCCTGAACGCGTACTACTCGAAGGACAACAGCTCCTGCCGCAACAACGTGTGCATGAAGTCGATTTCCGTCGACGAAGCCTGGGCGGCGGTGCAGATGGCATTGGAGGCGCGGTCCGCGAGCCTGCCGCGGGTGCGCGCGGCGATCCGCCAATGATCGTTCTCGTCACCGGAGCATCGGGGTTCCTCGGCTCGCACGTGGCGCGTACCGCCGCCGCGCTCGGCCACACCGTGCGCTGCCTGATTCGGCCCTCCAGCGATCGCGCTCTCCTGCGCGGCGTGGACGCGAGCATGACGATCGGCGACGTGACGGACCCGCCTTCGCTGGTGGCCGCCGTGTCGAACGTCGACGCCGTTGTGCACTGCGCCGGCACAACGTCGGAGATGGCCGCCGATTTCGCACGGAGCGAACGCGCCAACGTCATCGGCACGCGGAATCTCCTGTCCGCATGCCGCCAGGGTGGGGTGGAGAGGTTCGTGTTCGTCAGCAGTCTTTCGGCCAACGAACGCAACACCGGTGCTTACGGGATGACGAAGCTCGCGGCAGAGCGGCTCGTCGAAGCCTCGGGCCTACGCTTCACCATCCTGCGGCCGAGCACGATATACGGACCGGGGGCACGGGGCTTGTTCGCGAAGATCGCCCAGCACGTTGCCCGATTCCCGGTCATCCCGCTCGTCGGCAGCGGGCAACAGAGGTTCCGGCCCGTGCACGTCGACGACGTCGCGACGGCGATCCTGCGTTGCCTCGGGTCCGACAACACGGTCGGTCGAACCTACGACCTCGGGGGACTCGATGGGGTGAGCTTCGCGCGCTTCATCGACGGCGTCGGCGAGGTGGTCGGCAAGAAACGGCCGAAGATTGGCATTCCGGTCCCCGTTTGCTTCGCGCTGGCGAGAGCCATGGCGCTGATCTCCAGGAACCCCCCGCTTACGGTCGAAAACATCATCGGCATCGTCCAGATGAACGAATGCGACATCTCCCGGGCCCAGGCGGACTTCGGGTTTTCCCCGCTGAGCTTCGCAGAGGGCATCCGGCGGCTTTGCACGGACCGCAAGGGATTCCGCACGGATTGATCGGAGGCGCCGTTGAACATCAGGGTTGCCATTGTCGGACTGGGAAAGATGGGCATCATGCACGCGGCGAATATCGGTGCCATTCCCGGCGCACAGGTCGTGGCTGTCGTCGACCCGCAGGCCTCCCTGGCACATCAGGTGCGCAGCCTCGGTCTGGCGGCTCCGTTCTTCACTTCGATCGACGACATGTTGAACCGCACGGCCGTAGACGCCGTGTTCGTTTGTACGCCCGCCGCGGCCCACCTGCCGGTCGCCCGGGTTTGTGTCGCGCACGGCAAACACGTGTTCGTCGAGAAACCGCTCGCCGACACCCTCGAGAACGCCGCCACACTGCTGGAGCTGGTCAAGGACACCGCTTTGGTCCACGCCGTCGGGTACATGAAAGGCCACTATCCTCTGTACCGGCAGATGCGCGCTCTCGTCCAGGCGGGGACTCTGGGCCGGATCCACCAGTGTCACGGCACCGTTTACCTGAGCCAGGTGTTCCGCCCGCCGAGCGGATGGGTCTTTCGCAAGGCGACCTCGGGAGGGGGCATCGTGATCAATTCGACGTCTCATCTCCTCTTCCTCCTGCACTGGATACTGGGGAAAGCCTGCGGCGTCTTCGCGCGCGGCCGCGGTATCCACTCGGACGTCGAAGATGTGGCGACGGCGATTCTCGAGTTCGAAAACGGCGTCGTCGCGTCGGTAGACACCTCCTGGTCGGTCGCCGGCTACCCGGTCGAGTACACCAGGATCGTGCTCGTCGGCGAGCGCGGTACGCTGGAGCTTACCGACGATCGGGCCCGCCTGTTCCTGACCCGGGCCGCCGACAATTTTCCGCGGGGATGGACCGAATTCCACCGGTCCGGATTCGACACCGCGCCGGTCGACCTGAGCGTCGAATACGGCGGGGAGGGTTACTACAACGAGGACCTCGACTTCCTGACCTGCTGCGCGAACGGCGACAGGCCGGCGGTTTCCTGGCACGAAGGCTTCGCCGTGCAGCAAATTATCGACGCGGTCTACCGATCCATGGACGGCGGACATGTCGCCCTCTGACGGCGCCCGCGGCTGGCAGGGACCGCCGCGAACGATCCTGAGTGCGCGCCCGTTCCTCGGGGTTTCGGGCGGTTCCAAAGAGGACGACCTCGACTGTTTGGTGCGCTTCTCGAAGCCCGCCGCAAGCGCGCACCTGCTTAACGCGGCTGCCGACTGCGGTATCGGAGCGTTCGCCCCGCTCAACGACCCGGTGCTGCTGCAGGCTCTGGCATTGGCGCGGGTCGCCTCACGGCTCGAGGTGTATCCGGTTATTCCCAACGTCATGGGCTACGTGCGCGCCGCCACCGACCACGGAATGGTCGGCGCCGGCCTGCGAGTGCTGCGCAACCTTGGCGTTGCCGATCTCTTCGGCATCGGTCTGCGCGGACTCGCCGTCTTGCGCGGCGTCCTGTCGCGCGATTTCCGCACCATCCTTTCGCTGCTCATCGACGTCGAAATGGCCGCCTTCAGGAAGTTCAGGCCGCCGGTGGTTCTGCTCCACAGCCAGATAACCGACATCGCCGTCGCCCTCGGAAACCACGAAGCGCTGGGCGTGTTTGCCGATGTGGTGCGCAAGCGTTTCGGTGCCGAGCCGGGAGTGGTAACCAACAACTTCGTCTCTCTGATGCAAGTTCTGACGCAGTGGGGTTTGGACATTCGCATCGTCGTCGCGCCTTTCAATGCGTCAGGGTTCCTGATGAAGCCCACGCCACCGGCCTGCGAATCGCTTCTGCGCACCACGGACCGGTTTATCGTGGCCGACCGCATCGCGCCCGGCGGGACCGCCACGTTGCCGCAGGCCCTCGAGTACCTGCAGCGGCTGGGCATCCGTTCCGCGGTCGTCGACGTCGCCGACACCGTAACCGTGAATACGGTCTCCAGACTAACTCATGGAACTCCACGTGCCTGAGTACTCTGGTTCATGAATTCGCCAAGGTATTCTGCATGATGCGACCCGCTCACCCCGATTTACGATTTCCGAGTTTGCGCGCACGGCGAGAAGAAACCTTCAGGCCATGGAGCGGCAGTGCCTTCCCGTTCGTCCCGAGTAGCGCCTTCTCGACGACCCGATCGCCCTGAGTAGCCGATGTCTTCTCAATCGGCGTATCGAAGGGCTCTGGCGCGTATCGAGGGACAGGCTCGGCAGGGGCGAACGGGCTGGTTGTTCGCTTTGGGTTGCGGGCGGCAACCCGTGCTGATCGATGCACTCTGATCCGGCAGGCAGCAGTGGCGCGACCCCGGAGGCTCGGATCGATCCGGACGACACGCTCGTCCGGACGCTAAACCGCGTCTACTACGATCTCGAAGCGGAGCGCTACGACGAGGCTCACCCCGAGGTCATCGAGGGCGACGCCGAGTGGTGGAGAGCGCGCGGGGCGGCGCTGCTCCGAGACCTTGCGTCCCGTTCGACGCCCGGCCGCGGCCTTCGGATACTCGATGTCGGCTGCGGGACGGGATTCGTCATGGATCTTCTCGCCGGCCATCTCGGCCCGCGCGACTTGATCGTAGGCGTGGATCAAAGCCCGGGCATGCTCCGGCGCGCCGGCGCGAAACTCGCCGCCCCGCAACTCGGCCGCTGCGTCTTCGTTCGCGGCGACGCGGCGAAGTTGCATTTCCGCGACGGCAGCTTCGACATGCTCGCGGCAAACTCGCTCTTGCACCACTGCTTCGATTACCGAGCGGTCATCCGCGAACTGGATCGCGTCCTCAAGCCCGGCGGCTATCTCGTGCTGGCGCACGAACCGAATCGGGATTTCTTTCGGTCTCCGCTGATTCGCATCGCCGCCTCGGCGTGGAAGGTCATGGGCTTCGGCATGCGCGTTCCCCGCGACACCTGCGCCGAGATCAACTCCCGGCTCCGCGGGTTTCGGCCCGTGGCCACCGACCTGTCTCCCGCCGACATTCTCCGGCTGGTCGAATTCCACTCGCCGGTCGAACAAGGGCCGATTCGTATCGACCGAGACAAGGGGTTTTCGCTGCCGCACCTTCTTGCGGAAAACCTCGCCGACTATACCGTGGTCGAGTGCAGGCAATACTCGACCTTCTACATCCGGCCCCAGATCGACACGGCTTCGGGGTTTGGCCGGGTTGCCAGGGCAGCCGCCCGCTTGCTGGCCGGCAAAGGCAACCTGTTCAGCGCCGTCTTACGTAAAGCCGCGCCCTGAACGGATTGCTGCTATCCGGCGAGACCCGCATGCCGCTCGATATCGTCCTGGCCGCAACCGGCGCCGAGAACATTTCCCTCGAGGCGATCTCGGCCGTGCTGAAGCAGAACGGCCACCGCGTCCAGGTCGCTTTCGATCGCGCCCTGTTCAACGACGCGCAGTACTTTTCGATTCCATGGCTCGCACGTCTGTTCGACGCAAAAGACGAGGTCGTGCGACAGATCGTGGCGGCGAGACCGGACCTGCTGTGCGTCTCCGTGTTTGCCGACAACTACCAATGGGCGCTCGATCTCTGCCGGCGGGTGAAGCGGGAGGTAGACGTGACCGTCGTATTCGGCGGCATCCATCCGACGACGGTCCCGGAGCGCGTGATACGAGAAGCCTGCGTCGACGTCGTCTGCGTCGGCGAGGGCGACTATGCGATCGCCGAACTCGCCGCGAGCATCGAGCGCGGTCGGATCGAGCACGACATCCCCAACCTGTGGTTCAAGCGCAACGGTCAGGTGATTCGCAACCCGCCGCGGCCGAATGCGAACCTCGACGAACTGCCCATGATCGATAAGCGGCTGTTCGAGGACTACATCCCGTACCGCCACTACTACCTCACCGTAACGAACCGCGGCTGCGTTCGCCGCTGCTCCTTCTGCTCGGAGAACTTCAAGGAGCACTGGGAGCACGAGCGTCGACTCGGACCGTTCATGCGCGACCAGAGCGTCGACAAGGTGATCGACGAACTCAAGACGATGCGGGCCAGATACGGACTCCGATACATCGACATCAAGAACAACGTGCTGTCGGGATCGAAGAAGTGGACGCTGGAGTTCTTGCGGCGTTACGGGGCGGAGATCGGCCTGCCGTTTCGCATCATGGGATATCCACGTCTGCTCACGAAGGAAGTGGTGCTGGCGCTGCGCGCCGCCGGCTGCCACCACATTCAGATGGGCATCGAGTCCGTAAACGAGGCGATCCGGCGCGGCGTCCTGCTGCGGCCAGAGAGCAACGCACAGATCCGCGATGCGCTCGACAACATGGACGCCGCCGGCATCGGTTACTCGACCGATTTCATCCTCGGCCTGCCCGGGGAAAGCGAGCAGGACCTGATCGATGCCCTGCGGTTGCTCAGCGGCCGCCGCGGCCTGCGCCGCGCCAGCATCTTCTGGTTGGAATACCTGCCCGGCGTGTCGCTGACCGAGCGCGCGCACCGAGAGGGGCTGATCGGCCAGCGCGAGATCGAACAGATCGAGGAAGGCCGGCAGGAACACTACCTTGCGCACGGCTCGGTGGAGGATATCGAGACGGTCCGCCAGCTCAAGAGCTATCACGTGCTGTTTCGGCTGCTGCCGATTACGCCGACGCCGGCAATGGATTTCGTCCTCCGCCACCGTTTGCAGCGTCTGTTCCTGCACGTGCCGCAGACGCCGCTCATCATCGCCATCGATCTCTTCGTATCGTTGATCGAACGCGATTACTACGCGCTCTGGGCGATCCGCACCTACCTGTTCGAGATCAAGCGCCGGTTGCGGGCGCGGCTCTTCGGCCCCAGCGAGTACGTCTACAAGTCGGCGCCGGCGGAGGAAGTCGCGCCGGGGACGCCTGCCGCACCGGCAGACGCGCCCACGCCTCCGGATCCGTCGCCCGCGGCGCTCCGATGACGTCGATCGCCGCGTTGGGCAGTCGGTTGGTCGCGCGTTTCTATACGGAACGTATCGAAGACCTGTGCACGCGCGTGCTGTATTTCAACAACACGCTCGACACCTATTTCCTCATTGGCAGCCTGACGAGTCTGGCGCTCCTCGGCAGCGCCGGACCGCACCCCGCCCTGTTCGTTCCGGTCCTCGCCGGGGTTTACGCGTGCTTCAAGCTATCGGACTTCTATCCGGTCTTCCTGCTTTTCACCCCGCTGTTCGTTGCCTTCGGCGGTAGCGTGGCCGGATTCGAGACGGCCATTGCCGCGCAACTGCTCGGCGCCAACGTGCTGGTATTCGTCTTCATTCAGTTCCTGTTCATGGGCATTCCCGACTCCATCGTCGCGCGCGATCCGACGGTGGCCGTGCGCAAGCTGTACAACTCGCTCTTTACGATCGCGCCGACGACGGTCAGTGCGTCGATATCGATCTACTTCGCGACGCTTTGCGCGCTGATGCTGTACTTCAAACCTAATCCGCTGGTCGACTCGGCGGCACTGGGACTGTGGGCCAGTTTCCTGGTCGCGGCCGTCGTGGCACGGCGGACCCGGCCGAAACCGCGGGCCGAAGGTGCATTTCTTCCGACTCCGCGCGGTCGGATTGCCGACCGAGTGGTCCTCTTGAACATCGACGGCTGCCGGCTCGATCGGTTCCGCGAGGCGGACCTGCCGCTGGTCGAAACCCTCCGCCGGGACGGGAGTTGGTTCGAAAACGGAGCCACGACGGTCTATCGGGCGCTGACCAACCCCGCTTTCGTGAGCATCCTGACCGGCACGCCTCCCGAGGTCCACGGCGTACGCGACAACAACCTCGGCAGGCGAATCAAGGTCGAGGGGCTGCCCGACATCGTGGAGACGGTTCTCTACGGTTCCATGCACGTAAAGCACTTCTCGAAACGGCACTGGCGGACGAGGATAGTGTCGTTACCGGTCCACAGCGTGTACCGCTCCGACGATTTGATGCTGGAATGGCTCAAGGACGATCTCCGGCGCCAGGACGAGACCCGCCTGTTCGTTGCCGACCTGAGCGAGGCGGACTTCCTGGGACATGCGTACGGCAGCGACTCGCCGCAGTACCTCGAAGCGATCCGCCGCGCCGGCCAGCGGATTGCGGACATCCTTCAATGGCTGCAAGACCACGGGCCGGCGCGCACCGCCGTCGTGGTCAGTTCGGATCACGGCATGGTGGCGATCGATCATTCCTACCTGCTGTTCGACGCCGAGAAGTACGTGCCGTTGTTGCTGTGGGGAACCGGTATCCGCAAGGGCAAGCGTATCGAGTACCGGCCGTCGATAATGGACATCGCTCCGACGATCGGCTTTCTGCTCGGGGTGAGATACCCGGCAGGGTGCCGCGGTCGAGTGCTCATCGAAGCCATCGAAACGGCAGAGGGATCGGGCTGACCCCGCTTGCGGAATCGGGGCGGTCGGGGACCGGAACTCGCAGCCGGGCCGATGTCCGCGGTCGCTGCTACCGCGCGTGCGCGTATCGTCTGGCGGCTTGCATTTCCGCCCGGTGCGAGATTTGGTAGACGACGGGATGCGCTCCGGGGTCGCCGTGCAATCGCAACGAAGCTTCTCGCGTCGCTGGCAGCTCGCCCGCCGTGTCGGTTTGATCGCTCGCCTCACCGAGACCTGGTTTCGCCGGCCGACGACACCGACGCGGTTGATGTTCGACGTTACCCGTCGCTGTAATCTCCGCTGCCGCACGTGCAAGACGTATCAGGCTGGACCGGCACCTGAGGTGACCCCGGACGAAGTGCGGCGGGTGCTGACGCAAATGCCCGGCCTGTTCTGGCTTGACATCTCCGGGGGCGAGCCCTTCCTGCGTCGTGACGTCGCCGAGTTGTTCGCCGCCGTCCTCGACGCCACGCCGGCGCTGCGCGTTCTGCATTTTCAGACGAACGGTTGGTTTCGAGAGCGCACGATCGCGGTCGTCGAGATGGTCCGCGCCCGGCGTCCCGAGGTCGAACTCATCGTCACCGTCAGCATCGACGGTCCGCCGAGGGTACACGACGCCGTTCGTGGCGTAGACGGCTCGTTTCGGCGCGCGTGGAACACATTCCGGTCGCTTCGTGGCCGCGACGATTGTGCGGTTTATGCGGGCACTACCGTCAGTCCCTTCAATGTGGATCACGTCGAGGAGCTGGGCCGGTTGTTACACCGCGACATTCCCGGCTTCCGAAGCGCCGAGTGGCACTGGAACTGGTTGCAGATTTCCCCGCACTTCTTCGGCAATTCCGACCTCGTCGGGTTGCCTGCGGTGGCGACGCGAGATCTCGTGCGACACCACGTCCGCCGCCGCGGTCTGCCCCGCAACCTGGTCGAAATCATGGAGCTGATCTTCCTGACCAACCTCGAGTTCTACCGTCGCGGCGAGCCCGCCGGCGTTATCTGTCAGGCACTGCGCAGCGCCGCCTTCATCTCTCCGGAGGGCGATCTCTACCCGTGTCACGTCTACGATCGGCCTCTGGGCAGCACGCTCCGGCAACCGGTTGCCGACCTGTGGGGCTCCGCGCCCGTACTCGATGCCCGGGCGGACATCGAAAGACTGGCCTGTGGCGGGTGTTTCACACCATGCGAAGCATATCCCGCGTTGGCCGGCGCGCCCGCGCGGACCATACGGATGACGGCGGGCCGTGCATTACGCTTGCTGGCCGAAGGCCGGCGTGCCCCTTTCGCTGCCGTGCCGGAAACCGGAGCGGCTCGAGAGTAACGCATGGGGAACTCGTTGCGGGTAGCGTTCGTCCAGACGCTGACCACCGAGATGATGGGTGGCATGTGCGTTTCCGCGGTGCTCAAGGACGCGGGGCACGAAACTCGGCTGTTTCTCGAGTCGCAGGAACCCGATCTGGTGCGCTCGGTGCTGGCGTGGCAGCCCGACATCGTCGGCATTTCGATCATCACTGGCATGCACGTCTGGGCGCTCGGAGTGTGCAAGCAGATCAAGGCGGCAGCGCCGCGGGTGTTCGTGGTTCTCGGAGGGCCGCACGCCACCTTCATTCCGGAAGTGATCGAACGGGAAGGCGTCGACGTCGTCGTGCGGGGCGAGGGCGACTACGTGATGCGGGACCTCTGTGCTGCGATCGCCGCTCGCGACGACTACACCGCCGTTCCCGGCACCTGGGTGAAGGACGAACGGGGACGCATCCACGAAAATCCGGTGGGCGCTCTCGTCACCGACCTCGACGCCCTGCCCTTTCCCGACCGCTCGCTGCCTTACCGCTATCCGATCCTGCGCAAGCGCGGGAACAAGACTTTCATTCCCGGCCGCGGCTGCCAGTTCCCCTGCACGTTCTGTCATAACCACCTCGCCATGCGTCTTTACGCCGGCCAGGGGCGCTGGGCACGGAAGGTGTCGCCGGAGCGCTTTGTCGACGAGATCGTCTACGTGCGGGACCACTGGGATCCATTGCGCATCGTGTCGCTCGAAAACGACGACGAGATCTTACACATGCGACCCTGGGTGGAACCCGCCTTCACGCTATACGCGAAACGGGTGGGCCTCCCGTACTACGTCATGACCCGGCCCGACAGCGTCACCGAGGACATGGCACGTCTGCTCAAGGAAACCGGTTGCGTCGGCGTGTCCATGTCACTGGAGACGGCGAACGACCGCCTGCGCAACGAGGTGCTCAAGAAGCAGTTCGTCCTCGATGACGTCGAGAATGCCATGACGTACCTCGACCGGTACGGGATTCCGGTCAAGATGTTCAACGTCGTGGGCATCCCCGGCGAGACCCTCGATGACGCGCTGGCCACGTTAGAGATTAACGTGCGGCTGCAACCGATGTGGGCTCGCTGCAGCATCCTGCATCCCTATCCGCCAATGGATCTCTACCAGTCGTGCAAACGCGAAGGACTGTTCAAAGAGGACTTCGGCGCCGACGACTTCGCATTCTTTTACCTGAAAGAGAGCCCCCTGGATTTCCCCGGCATCGATCGGCTCGTCAACTTGCAGAAGTTCTTCTCTATTGTGGTGCGGTATCCGTTTCTGCTGCCGCTCGTCCGGCAACTGATCAAGGTGAAACCGAATCGGTTCTACGAACTTGTCGGCATGCTGTTTTACGGTTACTTCGGCGCCCGTTTCGAGCGCCTGACGACGAAGGAGTTTCTGGAGTTCGCCCTGGCCAGCGCCGGTTTCCTGAGACGGCGCGGCAAGCCTACCCGGGCCGTCGCCGCCGCGGCGGCGGCGCCTGCCGCCGGCGTGGCGCGCAGCATCGGAGGCCGCGGCGCGTGAGCCACGCCGACCCTTACGATCCGGGTGCATACGCTGGCCGCCGAGCGCTGGTCACGGGCGCCGCGGGGTTCGTCGGCTCGCACCTGGTCGAGCGCCTCCTGGCCCTCGGCGCCGAGGTGTTTGCCTTTGTGCGCTATACGTCTCACGCCGCGCTCGGAGCCCGATCCGGTCCGCTGCACGAGCTGGCCCCGCGGCTGCGCGGCACCCTCACCGGCGATTTGGCCGCCAGCGGAGCCATCGACCAGATCGCCGCCCTGGACATAGATGTCGTGTTTCACCTCGCCGCCGATGCGTGGGTGACCCGCTCTCTCACCGCTCCGGTGGACGTTTTCAACAACAACGTGCAGAGCACGTTGAACGTCCTCGAAGCGGTCCGCCGGTCCGGCCGCAATCCGCGCGTGGTGGTGACATCGTCGAGCGAGATCTACGGCACCGCAACGACCGACCGCATCGCCGAATCCCATCCGCTGGAGCCGACCTCTCCCTACGCCGCGTCCAAGGTGGCCTGCGACCGCCTGGCCATTGCGTGGCACCGCACCTTCGGTACCGAGGTGGCCATTATCCGTCCGTTCAATACGTATGGCCCCCGCCACGTCTACGATGTCATCCCCCTGTTCATTCGCGCCGCGCTGCGTGGCGAACCGCTGACGATTCACGGCACCGGGGAGCAGTCGCGCGATTTCACCTACGTCACCGACATGGTCGAGGCATTCCTGACGATGGGCGCCCACCCGGAGGCGGTCGGCCGGGCGGTCAACTTCGGAACCGGCAACGACGTCACGATAGGCACCGTGGCCAGGTACGTCCGCGAGATCACGGGTTGCCGATCCGAGATCGTGCACGTCGACGACCGGCGCGCTCAGGTGCATCGCCTGTGCTGCGATGCGGCGCTCGCGCAGCGCCTGTTCGGCTGGCGGCCCGCGGTCGGCCTGCGCGACGGGATCGAACGAACTGCCGCGTGGGCCAGAGGTTTCGAGCGCCATTGACGTGACCGGCACCGCCAACCCAGACCGGGCAACCGAAGCGAAAACCGGCGGCGGCAGCGGCAAAGGGATGCCGTCCGCCCCACGCCCCGCGGTCGCGTGGGGTATTGCCGCTGCGTTCGCCCTTGCCGGTTTGCTTGCCGTACACACCGACAGCTTTCTCGACAACGAAGGTATCCTGAGCTGGATGTTCGCCGGCCTCACCGCCGAGGCTCCGCTCGACATGCTGTTTCTCCTCAAGGCCAGGCCACCGATCTCGGCCCTGTATGCGCCCGTGGCCGTCGCCGGACTCCCGGCGTTTCTCTCGGTACACGTTGTCATGGCGAGCCTAGCCATCCCGCTTACCGCCGCCCTCGCACGTCGGTTCGGACACGCGAACGCCAATCTTTCGGCGAGTCTGGTAGCTCTCTCGCCCCTGTATTTCGCCGCGGCGGCAGCCGGGGTTCAGAACACGGACGCAACCCTGGGAGTGCTCCTCGCCGCGTGGCTGACGGCACGCAAACGCCCCATCGCCGCGGGTTTGGTGCTGAGTCTCGTGGTACTCGCGCGCGTCGAGACCGTGGTATTAACGGCAGCGTTCGTGGCCCATGCGATCCGAGATCGGAACTCCCGCCCACTCCTGGCCGCCGTGGTGGTGATCCCGGCGGCTTTCGTGATGGCTGGCGCGGTCTACCATCAGGACGTCCTCTGGCCGCTGCATTACCCATCCTCGGTGCCGGACAATCCGGTCATCGACCCCGCCGAACGGGCGGGATACGGGGGTTCGCCCGCGGATGCAATCACGACCCTGCTGGCGCTGACACCGGTCATATCCGTGCTCGTCTGGATATCGTGGCGGGGCGCGCCGCTGGAGAATCTGCTCACGCTGGCCGCGCTGGCGTTCGTGGCGGCCCTGCGCCTCCTTCCCTTCACCCACCTGATCTACGTCGACGCCTCGCCGCGGTACGTCCTGCCTGCCCTCCCGTTCCTGGCGCTGTCGATCGCCCGGGCCGTCGATCGGTGGGGTTGCGGACGGCGGGAGAGCGCCCTGCGAGGCGGACTTCTCGTCGGCCTCGGCGCCGCCGGACTGATGTGGGTCGGTGGGTTTGCCGGAATACTACTTTGCGCCACGTCAATTGCATGCGCCATCGCTGCAGCTCTCGCCTTCCTGTCCAAACGCCTCGCCGGGCCGTTGCTGTTGGCAACCGCCGCCGCAGGTCTGTGGCCCTTGCTGCCGACTACCCACCTGTACATCGGCGATCATGCACGACAACTGGGCGAGATCGTCGGTTGGATCGAGACCGCACTGCCCCGGGGCACCGTCGTAGTTACAGACCAGCACCTGCTCAACCGGTGGTTGTCCGCCCGGGCCCCCGAACTCCAGGTCCGGGTGCGCCAGATCGTTCAACCTGACATGCAACACGAGATGAGAGCTCTGACCAACCCGGCCACGCGTCAGTTCGAGATCTTCTTCGGCACCAAACGATACTTCTACGCACCATGGATCTTCCGGGAAGAGATCGTGTCATTGCCGGGCGAGGTTGCCGTCGTCATGCGCACAGACTCGACGCACCGAGTACAAGCTCTGTCCGGACCTCCGTTCGATGCGGTCGACTGGACCGTCTCGGGCGACAAGTGGATAGGCGGTCGCCTGCGCCGCGGCCCCCGCGGCGCCGCTACAGAAGTTCCTCGAAGTTCGGTCGGCCAATAAACCACTCGACCGCTTGCAAGGTAAACATCGTCGCCCAACTGCAGACGTCGTCGGACGTAGGTGCATATCGAATGCCGCCTTCCGGAGCCTGGCACGCGGCGAGAAAAGCGAGGGCCCGCTCGATTGCCGCGCCAAAGCGCGCCCCGTCGCGCAACAGCCATAGTCGAACCGCCTGGGCCGTCGAGTCGGACCGGGCCTCGCCGAAGCCGTCCATCCCGTTGGCGAACGCGAGGATGCCACCGTCCGGTTGCTGCAGCGCCGCCAACCACTCGAGAGCCCCGTCGATCGGCTCGAGCAGACTGGCGAGGCCGTAGTGCTGAACGACCAGGTGGCCTTCCTGCTCGTAGCAGAACGGGTGCACATACAGCGGGCTCGGCTGATGGCCGGAACGGTCGATAAGCGCCGTCACCAGATGCGCCGGCAGCGGACCGCCGAACATACACGCGTACAACTGCAGTCCGTGCAGGCATTTCACGAGATGAGCACCGAACTGCGTCGACCAGCGTCCATCGCCCTCCGCGGACCGCGGAGCCACGGCGGCGCCGCTGGCGATACTATCGTGGACAAAGCTCCCCAGCCGGTGGACGAAGGCTTCGCCTCCGATCCGCCCTCCGGCTTCGCGGTACCGTACGAGCCCGGCCAACACCACCGCCGAATCGAACAAGTACGTTGTACCGTTACGGCCAAACCCACCGTTGTCACGGATCGCCTGACATAACCATCCGGCGATGCGGTCGGCGGTCGCGATGTCGGTCATACCCCCCGACATCCCGCAAATCGTGCTCAGAAGAAGTCCCGCCGCCTCCGGATACGGATAACCCGGATGGGCGGGATTGACCCACGAAACGACCGCCCCGTCGGGACGCACGGCATCGCACACCAGCCAGCGCCGCATCGCCTCGATGTCCGGCACACGCCGGCCCGCTACCGACCTCCGCTGTCGCTGAATCTCTTCGCCACCCCTCGGGCGCTCGAGGTTCCGGTCAGGCCTCATGGCACGCTCGCCCGCGGACCCAGCCCTGCAGCTTACCGGCAATCATGGCCCGCAGGATCCCGAGCCCGTGATAAAAGGGGACGAACGACGTCGCCCCCCCGGCCCGGGCGTAACGCGTGACGGGTACTTCGACGACCCGGCCTCCGCGCTGCAGCACGTGGATCAGCATTTCTGTCTCGATGTCATACGAGCGCGCCCGCAACGCTTCGGGATCCATGCTGCTGCGTCTTACCGCCCGGAAACCGGCCTGCGTGTCGCGGATCCTCGATCCATAGAGGCCGTTAAATACACCCGTCAGCAAGCGGTTGCCCAACCAATTGAGCGGCGTCATAGCCCCGTCCTCGAGCCTGCCCACAAAGCGCGACCCGATCACCATGTCGACACCGGGCTCGATCGCCGCCAGTAGAGAGGGGATGTCGCCGACATCGTCCTGCCCATCGGCGTCCAGGAACAGGACGACGTCTCCCGACGCTGCGCGCAGGCCCGTACGCACCGCTTCACCCTTGCCGCGATTGGCCGGATGCCGGATCACTCTTGCCCCTGCGGCCTCGGCAACCGCCGCTGTGGCATCGGCGGAGCCGTCGTCGACCACGATGACCTCGGCCAGCCTCAGAGCGCAACCGCGCACTCCCCGGACGATATCGCCGATCGTCTGCGCCTCGTCGTAGGCCGGCAGGATCACGCTCACCCGCGCCTCCGGGCTCGCCGCCTCACACGATCTCGTGGACTGTAGTCTGACGACGGCGCGGTTCGTGGACATCGGCGGACTCTTACCTTCCCCCAAGTCGGCGGGTCAAGGCAGACCGCTCAAGCGAGCCTCGGTGACGCACGGCGATGCCCCTTGTTCCCCCTACCCCGATTCAGGCCGGCGCCCGCCGCTCCACGTCGGCCGGCGCCGGCGACTGCGCCGATCTACTGCCTTTTTCGATCGCCTCGGCCCTCGAGGTGGCCAGATCGAAAAGCGCCAACTCCGCCGGCCGCATGTACCCGCCGGCTCCGGGAGAACAGCGATAAAAGCTACCGTCTCGATGGATCTGTCCTTCGGCAACCAGCTCCTCGATCGCCGCACGAACCGGAGAGACGGCCTGCACACCGTAATAGCCGGCGATCGCCGCGAAATCGAAGTAGTCGTCGCGCATCAGCCCGGCCAACGCATCCATCGCGCCGTCGACTACCGCATCGGCCTGCGACAGCAGATATCCGGCTTCGTCGGGGTCGAAGCGCTCGACATCCGTCATGTTCATGAAGCGCGCCCAGCCGAGCAGGTGCGAGCCCGCATGCCGTCCGATACCGAACTGGTCAATCCCGACCGCTTCGGTATCGGAATACTGCCAAGTACGGTACCGCCCGGCATCGACGTAGTCCTTGCGCAGCACGACCATCACCGTCGGCAACTCACGCCACGTGTACTCGGGCCACAGCTCGATTAGCCGGCGGCCGTGCGGACCATGCGGCAGCGCCCGGAAGCGCCGGTACATAGCGATGGCCTCAGCCTCGGTCTCGAACATCGGATTCTTCGCCGTCGGCGAGATGATGTGCACGCTGATCGAGGTCGGCTGCAACGCCAGAACGTTATCGAGGCTCTGAAAAAGCCCCTCTTCGGATTCCCCCTTCAACCCCCAGGCGAGGTCGAGGTTGACGTCGTCGATCCCCCGACCGCGCGCCTCCTCCATGAGACTTCCGAGGCGCGCAAAGTCCGACTGCCGGCCGGCGCGCTTAAGCACATCCGTACCCGTCGATTGAACCCCGCAACTCAGTCGCCGAATGCCGTGCCTCGCCACCACCTCGAGCGAGCCCGGCCGATACGCACTCGGCAACATCTCGAACGTACGGCGCGCCACCGACCCATGGTCGAAGTGCGTCTCGACGAGCGTAAAAAGGACTTCGAGCTGGTCGGGAGAAAGCAGATTGGGCGTGCCACCCCCGAAATACTCCTGCCGCACGCTGGTCCCCGCCAACACGGGCGCGAAGAATTCGACCTCCGCACGGGTACGCTCCAACCAGCCGTCGAGCTGGCTCCGGTCGGCGAGCTGCTGCCGTCCGCAATGGCAATAGGCACAACTCTGTGGGCAATACGGGACGTGAATGTGGAGCCATATCGGGTGCCCCCCGGGAACGCCGATCAGTCGCCGCTCCCAGAGGGCGCGGATATCCCGCGCCGAGGCCGGTCGCGAGAACGGCCGAAATCCTCGATACGACTCAATGCGCTGCTGTCGCACGGGGGCTTGCACCAGCACTACTCCGGAAGGGGCCTGATGGTTCGGAAGACACGCGCCGATTCGAATGCGGCGAGGCGAGAAAGCTCGTGCGCTACGGCCGCCGCCTGCGGCTCGCTCAGACCGACGAGCCCGAGACTCCCGCCCCACTTCTCGGAGAACGGGACCACGCTGAGACGGAAGTGACTCGGCCTGATCCGTTCGAAGGGCTGGCGTCGCACACTCTCGACCCGCGCCCGGATCGAGTCCGCCGGCTCGTCGTCGACCAGAAAGAGGTGCTCGACTTCGACCCCGGCTTTGGCCAGCACCAGACCGACACGGCTGACCACCTCCGCGGGGAGAGGCTTACCGAGCTGGCTCCGGTAAGGCTGGGCCGTCGCCGGCAAGTGTAGCCATCGCACCCCGCGCAGGCCACGGCCGACCAGGGCCTCCACGGTCGTGAGACGCGACAACGCCAGACCCAGGGTCTCGATCCACACCGGCAGCCCCCGTTCGGCCAGCAAACTCACGATCTGCGGGAGCGCCGGATGACGGAGCGGCTCAGGCCCGGTAATCACGACTCGCTGCGCCGCGACATCACGAAATTGATCGAGCCGCCGCTCGATACTCAAGTACGACCAATACTCGGGTGCGCCGTCGCGCACCGTGCCGATGAGCAGACGCAGACTGACCTCGTCGCCTCCGTCGGATACAGGGGCGATCGCCGGTATGGGCCGGTCCCCAACCGCCGCCCCACCGATCGGCTGGAATGCCTCGTCGCCAAACAGCGCCGCGTACTGACCGGGATACCCCTGGCAAACCCCATTGAGCGCACACGTCGTGCAACGCGGCCCTTTCAGATACATGGTCTCGCCGTCAAGCGAGCCGTCCTGCCGGAAGCCGGAGTCACAGGTGAAATAGTCGATCGACTCGCGCGTGCGGCCATCCATCACGCAATACGGCACGTGGTGGTAGAAGGTCGCCAGTCCCGCCCGGCGTCCCGCATCGATCGCGTCAAGGACGACAGGCGCAATATTGCGGTAGCGGACAAGCAACTCGCTGTAGTGCTCATCCGGCGGCACCATCGGGGTGATCGTAACCGCCGGGCTCAGCCCGATCTCCGCCTTGAGCTGCGCGAGCATCTCCACCAGCGCACCCGCCTGGTCCTGGTTGACGCTGGTGATCACCGCCTTGATGTGGAGAGTGACGTCCGGATGCCGGGCAAGATTTCGCAAGGCAGCCTGGATGGAATCGAAGGCTTTGCCGTTGCGCGCTAACTCGTTCTGCGTCTTCGGGTCGGGACTGTCGAAGGAGATGTGGCAGAACCGCATACCGCCCCGCACCAGACGCTCGACGAACGCGGGGTCCGCCAGCTTGAGACCGTTGCTTTGAATGCCGAACTCCACAAAACCGGACTCCGAGAGCATCGCCAGCAACCGATCGAGCCCCGGATGAAGGGTCGGCTCACCGCCGGTCAGGATGACGCGCCTGAAGCCGTGAGCCGCCGTACGTCGCACCTGTTCGCCAAGCACATCCAGCGGCTGAAGGGGAGGCGCCTGGGTCATCTTGAAGCAATAGACGCACTCCAGGTTGCAGGCGCTGCCGAGAAACAGCAACACCGTGCGGTCGAACCACTTCAGAAATCGCCGTTCGGCGGCCGGCAGCGATTCGATATCCGCCCACGGATTGATTCGAAAGATCAACGGGTCGACGTTCATGCGCGCAGCTTCCGCTCCAACGGAGTGAGATCGCTACCCCGGGGCGGGCCCCAATACACCTCGCTGAAGTGGACTTCAGTGGCAACCATACATAGGGTCCACGGCTAATCCAAGGAATATCCGCCGGCAGCGAAGCGCGTGAGTTCCGTGCCCACAATCCGGTTGCCTTCCGCGTTCATGTGACGCGGAAAGAGGGCCGCACGCTGCTCAGCCGGCAAACCGGTAATGACTGGAAAAAGGTCGAGGGTCGGCAGCCCGGCTGCCCGGGCGCAGGCGAGGACGCCGTCCTTGATCTCGATGTCATCCGCCGAAGACTCGGGTCGCTGCGGCTGCGCAAGGACGACAACGCGGACGCCGCGCGACCGTCCGAACGCTGCCAACCTGGCCATCAGACGGCACGCCACCTCGCGTCCAGACCTGTGCACGGCAACGGATTCCGGGCCTTCCCAGTGCAGCGCCGTCGGGAACAGGAAGTCGACCGTCTCGCTCCATGCCACCAGCCGCTTCAGCGGCGCCAACGGCGACCGTGCCGGCACCGGAGCCGGGTTCAAACGAAGGCCCATCCCGTCGAGATCGAAGTACGGTTTCGGATGACCCGACCAGTACGACATCTCGCACCGGAGCACGTCGTGCGGAATGAATCCCACCACTATGGAATCGGGAGCGTATACTTCCGCCAGCTTCTCGGCCCGCAGCACGGCCTGGTCGAGGCCGAATCCACCCATGCCGGCGTTGACCACCCGGCTCCCCGACAGCCTCTCGAACACCGCCGGCCACGAATCCTCGTCGTCAACGCCGTCACCCATCGCAAACGAGTCCCCAACCACAAGCGTCAACGGCCGTTCGGCCACCGTGCCCGTCTCACCGTTGCTCCGGGTGCCATGCTCGCCGATGGTGATTGTGAAACCGTCCGGATGTCGAAAAACGAGGCCCGGCTTTGGTAGACGGCCGACCGCCGGGTCGACTACCACGGAGCTTTCGCTGTCCCTGCTCTGCCAGGTGAACAGCGAATTGCGGGCGACGCGGACCGCAACCTCGATGAAGACGGCCGCGACAACAGTCCCGCCCAGCACGAGCGCCACCGCCCGCTTCCAGGAAAGCCCCACCGTCGGCTTCTTACCCGCGCTCATGAGTTCGACGCCGTACGTCCTCGCTCGCAATACCAGCCCACCGATCACCGACGCTGACCCGTCACCGCACTTGCTCCGCGCTGCACCAGTTGTCCACCCTCACCCCCTTCCCGGACCTTCACCGGGGTTCTCCCAGGACCGGATATACGCCGAGGACAACCTCGGCGCGGTGCGCACCGTAAGAGCCGATGTCGCTGAACGGCAGGTTCTCCAGCACGCGTTCCTCCACGGCCGCCCGGCCCTCCGTCTCGGCACGGCAACCGTCGAACTCGACGAGACTGCAATCCAGGCTGCGATAGAAGAGAACGCAGGCCGTACTCGGCGCAATCTCCCGCGCCACCGCATCGAGCCCCATCCCGGCGTCCGGCACTTCCCGGAAGTACGGCAACGGCGCACCGAACGCCGCCCAGCGGGCCCCGGCCACCTCCACGCCCACCGACTCGCTCCGCGGGGCCTTTGCCAGGAAGACACACTCTGGATACCGGGTCACGAGATCGAGCAGGTAGCGAACCTCTGTCTGCTGGTTGACTGCCAGCAGCGGGATCGCATCGGCGATACCGGGCAACCGCTGGCGGCGACCGAACAGCTCCCGCGGCCCCAACGGCTGCCACACCGTCATGCTGAGCGCGAGCGACAGCAACGCCACGCGCCTCCACCACGGCGGCCAGGTCCATCTCTGGGCCCATTCCGCAAGCTCGCGAAACCCGAACAGCGCGACGTAAAACACCCCGGGCACGACGAAACTCGCGTAACGGAAGTGCTCGAAGTTCCCCTGCGCTGCCGCCGAGTAACTCTTGAACAACGTCAACAGCGCGATCGGCAATAGACAGAACCTCAGCCAGTGCCGCGTCGTGTAAATCGTCCCGAGAATGAAGAGGACGATGAAGCCAATGGGGAGAAACACTCCGAGCTTCAGCGGCAACAGCAGAAAGGACATGTTCAAGGGAGCCATGCCGTCGACGACGTAAGCTGCCGGTCCCCACGACGGCAAGCTCTGAAGTCCGAGCAACAACACGACGACGACGAGAAAGATCCAGAGCGGCCCCGCTACCACGTTCCGCACGACGCGGCCCAGGGCCGCAACGCCGGAGCGCATCGGCGCCTCCATGCCCAGTACCCTTGCTGCACCAATGGCGATCGCCGGAAAGCCGATTATCAGCCACTCCAGACGCACGCTGGCCGCCAGAACAACCAGCAACCCCAACGCGAGCAGCGCCAGCAACCGCAACCGTCCCGAGCCGTGCTCGTCGTCCAGGACCACACCAGCGGCCACGCACCCCAGCCAGAAGTACGTCGTCCACAACATCGCGGGGGTCTCGGAGAAAGCCGCGTGCAGCGTGTTCAGGTTGCACACGTAACCGAGCGCGAAAGCCAGGCCGCCCAGCCACGTGCGCAGCACGACAGTGGCCAGCAGGAAAAAGATCAGCGCGTTCGCAGCCGCCAGGCAGAGGTTGAAATGCACCACCGCGCGCAGGGCTTCGACACCCGGGTCCGCCAGCGCTGCCGTCAGCGCCGCGAAGCCGGAGCCAACGTGGGTAGTGCCGCCATAGAGCTGCCGGATATTGCGAACACTCCGCCCCTCCTGCAGCACCGTAATCCAACCGGTCTCGACCTGCGCCGGCCCGAAGGCCGACAGCACCACGACCATGCCCAGCCCCAGACCTGCCACCCCAACGAGCAGGGGCAGCCGCAATCGTGGCCGCGCGCGAGCCCATCCCGCCAGCACGGCGCCGAGCAGAACCAGCGCCGTGGCGTTGGCTGCGAGCCAGAGATGTTCGCCGGCACTCATCCGTCTGCGTCGCCAACCGCCAAACCGGCGGCAACGGCACGGCGGGCCCGGCGGCGCGAACCGAGGGCGGCCCCGGCGGTCAGCACCGCGGCGGCAAGCAGCGCCGCCCGCATCGCCATCGAGCCCCCGAGCACCAGGCCCCCCAGCCCTAACAAGATCGCCCCACCACCCAGGAGCCGCGACAAAGCCCCCGTCACCGCCAGCGACTCGACCGCCTCGGCAGCGAGCCCCATCCAACCTACGCGACCGCGGCGGTCGTATCTGGCCCCCTTGGCGTATGAGATCGTCGCGACCTCCCCTCCGAGGGCGTGAACGACCACGGCCAAAACCGCCGCCAGGTTGGCGTGTGCCAGATCGGCCATGGCCACACGCCGAACCACGCTGCGGCGCATGATGCAATAACTGCCGGCTCCCCGCGCCACCGCCACCCCGCTCAGGACATGCTGCATCCAGTGGAACAGGCGCTGTCCGATCATCATCGGCAGCGGATCGTCGCGGCTGTCCTTGACCGCCTGCACCGCGAGGACGTGACGTGGGCCGGTTGACAATGCCGCCACCAGCCGTGGAATTGCTTCTGGCGGGTCCTGCAGGTCACCGTCCAGCACGATGACCGATTGACCACGCACATCGCGCAACCCCACCTGCGTGGCGCGAAATTGCCCGACATTAGCCGGCAGCCGGCACGTACGTACGCACGGGTCGGCGGCCAAGCTCGCGAGCAGGCTAGCCGTGTCGTCCGTACTGGCATCGTCGACAATGACTACCTCGAACGACACCGCACAGCGTCGTGCAGCGGCGGCACAGCGCTCCACCAGCTCCCGGACCACCGCGGCTTCGTTATGCACCGGTGCAACGATGCTCAGGAACGGCGGCGCGACAGGCGGCCCCGCGCCCTTCCCCCCGTCGGGCCCGACCTCGACGATCGCACCGGATCGCTCCGTCTCAAGCACAGCGATGCCCCCGTCGAAACTGCCGACTCGATCGCGCCGGGGCTACCCCCTGGCGAAAGGCGAGCCGGAGGGGTCCGGACACCGAACCGACAGCCGCACCAGCCCGCCAGTCACAGATGCGAATACGTTGCCACACTTGCGCCGAACTCTACTTAGTACTCCGGTTCATTAGTCCGGCGACGTATTCCGTTCGTCCCGAGTAGCGCCATCTTTTCGGCGGCGTATCGAGGGGCGGGGCCGCAAAGCCGCTCGCCAGGCTGCCCCTCGATACGCCCCTGAGAAAACGGGGCTACTCGGGGCGAACGGGAAGCGTCGTACGGAATACGTCGCCGTAATTGTGCCCATCAATACTTAGCCACCGACTGCATATTGTGAGTTACGGCCAATACCCTCAAGCGTCAAGGAAGAACCGCGCCCCAACAAGCCGATCGGGGGCTCGGCTCCAAGGGCAAGGGCGGGTCCCACGGTTACCCCAACTCCACGGCAACGGTGTGGCACACAACCCCCGAAGAGGAGGGTGCCCCCGCTGCAAACCGCACCTACTCCGGACGCGAGCCAGCGGAGCCCCCGCCACCTGCCGCAGAACCGCGAGCCTCGATAGACGCAATCTCCGCCGCTCTGAACGCTGCCGCGAACGTCCCGAGTAAAGAGCGACCGTTGTCCGGTTCGGCCGGCGCGCCGCCCGTCGGGCGGCGTGTTCGGTCCCGCAGCGTCAGGCTGAAGAAGCGCGACCGCTCCAGTGCCGCAACCTCGTCGTCTCGATCGTAGACGTAGATATCCGTCCGGGTCGGGCCCGGACCTTCGAAGGAGACCCCTGCGAAATGCAGCACCTCCAGAAAGACGCGACGATACCGGGCGCCTCCCGGCCATGCCTGTCGCGACATCTGCATCGATCGCAATATCCGATAGAGCAAGTTCCATTTCCGGCGCGACATCGGCTTACGCACCCGAAAGCGTTCCTGGTCGGCGCGCCGCACCCACTCGCCCGGATTTACCTCGTCGAATCCGGCGCTCGCCGCAATTGCCTCCATGCGCTCGAAATCGGCCCGGTCGTAACTGTACGTGCTGAGGATGCGGTTACCATGCGCGAAGTCGATCTCGAGCTTCAACGGCTCGCGGCGCTCGTAGTAGATCGTCCCGGCGAGCACCATGAAGCGAAACAGCATCACGTCGGCCGGTAGCGTCTCGGCAAACGCCAGCGTCTGTTTCAAGCCGTTCGGCGTATCCCCCGGGAGGCCCATGATAAGCGATACCTGTGGTCTGCCCCTACGCGCGTAGATGGCGATCTTCTCGCGGAACGCCTCCGGTCTTATCACGCGACGCACGTCCTTGAATGTTGCCGGATTCACCGAATTGAGCCCGAACAGGGCGGACTTCATGCGCAGACGCCCGAACAACTCGGCCTGCTCCTCGTTCATGTGGGTGGCGAACAGCGCTGCCGAGAACGACATCTGCTGCCTCGGATCGACACGCTCTACCATGGTCACGAATTCGCGCACCCAATCCGTATCGAGGTTGAAGATCGCACTGCACAGCTCCACGTACCGAATTCCGCGTGCCAGCGCCCAGATGAGTTCCGTTTCGATGCGGGCTATCGAGAAACGCGCCACCTTGGGCGGGGCGGTGCTCTCGATGCAGAACGAGCACGAGTAGGGACAGCCGCGATCCGTCTCAATGTAAATGGTGGAGCGGCCGCGCAGATCGACCAGACCATCGAGGTAGGGCGACGTGAGGCTGTCGAGGGAGTCGGGTGGCTGCGAACACCCAAACCGCTCGGGACGCCCCCCCCGGTAACTCACGACGTTACCGATCTTCCCAAGGCTCTCGTCGAGCCGACCCTCCGACACGGCGTCGAGCAGATTGGCGAACGTCTGTTCGCCATATCCGATCACCAGCAAATCCGGGCGCGAGCCGTCGCAGGCCAGATCCTCGAATCCCACCGCACTTGGCCCGCCGACGACCAGCACCGCCGAGGTGCCACCCAGGCGCAAGCGGCTGACCAGGCGCACGATGCGCGGCAGGTTCCACAGAAACGCACTGAGCCCAATCACATCCGGCCGGAAGTCGAGCAAGAGCTCCAGATCCTCGTCCTCGTCGGCACTGGAACTGCGGTCGAACACGCGAATTTCGTGCGGCAGGTCCAGGCTGCGGCAGTAGGCAACGATGCGATAAAGCCCGAATGCGTATGTGAAGTCTTCGTGCGCGCTCGAGTGACCGAGCAGCGCAACCCTGAGGGCCCTGCCCCCTCCGTCCGATCGCCGAATGCGGGGCCCTGACGAGGCATTTACGGCGCCTTCCATTGTACGCCGTACCATAGCAGGGTGTCGTCACGTTGCGGGACAGAAAAAGAAGTCGTCAAGACAGAGCGCGGCTCGCCGCGGATTGGACGCGGCGCGGAACAGGGTGTACAGGAATCGCCTCGCCGTGCGATGATTCCTAACGCCGGTGAGTTGCGTTGCGCGGGAAAGGCCCAGTGAAATCGTACCGACGACTGCGCGAGCTGGGTGAGTCGAAGCCGGCCCGCACCCGCGTTCAACCGATCGCCAACCCTGGCCGGAAAGTGTTGCCCGGGGGATGATCGCCACCGAGCATCACCCCGGCAAGACGAAGCCGTCCACGGCGCGGGCCGTCCTGCGCATGCTCGCGGAGGTTGCCGGCTTTGCTGTCCTGCTCTTCGTCGCTCGCTTCCTCGCGCGCGCGCATCTCATCCCGCAAAGCGACCAGGAGTGTCACATCGGCGGCATCGCCGTCGACGTACTCGCCCACGGCATCCGCTTCCCGCTGCTGGCGTACGCACCCAACGAGTACGACAATGGCTCGTTCTTCAGCGGCCTGCTGACGGCAGGGTCGTTCTCCATCCTCGGGCGCAACGTCCTGGCACTGAAGCTTGCCACCCACGTCATCGCCGCCGCCGGTGCGGTAGCCGCCCTGTGGCTCCTGCGCGCGTGTTTGAGCGAGCTCGGACTGACGGCGCGACGCGTGCGCTGGGTGGCCGCCGCCGCCCTTGTGATCGCCTTCGCATGCGCCCCACGCGTGATCACCCTCACCACCATGAACGGCGTCGGCAACCACGCCGAGGGAGCGGCCATTGACACGATCCTGCTCGCCGTCTTCGCCTACGGGGTGCAGAGCCCGTCGGTCGCCGGTGCCGCCCTCCGGTGGGCACTGGTCGGCGTGGCGCTCTACCTGAACAAGGGCACCGCGCTCGCAATTCCCGTCCTCGCGGTGGCGGAGGTGGCGGTCGCGTGGCCCTACCGACATCGTCTCGTGGCCGCAACCGCGGGCTTCGCGTTCGGGGCCCTGCCGGAGTTGCTGGTCGTCGCGCAACGCCACGCGCTGGGCTGGGCGACCATGGCCGCCAAGCCCGAAAGGGGCGCGCGGACTTTTCCGGGGCTGTTCCTCGACGATCTGCTCTTTCTCGGCGAGTACCGTATCGGGCTTCTGGCAGCGTGGGCATTGGCGCTCGCGATCGGGATCGTGCTCTTCGTGCGCGCCGCGAGACGGTTCAAGTCGCGCCGGCCCGATCCGGCGATCGCCGGTGCGCCGGTCGCACTCGGCCTCGTGGTCGGCTTCACTTGCCTGTTCCTCGTCGCGCTCTCGGCAATGGCGCAGGGCGGCCTCGACGCCTACGAGATCTACGGATACTCGACACTTGTCGTATTGTACGCGCTCGCCCTCGCATGGGCGTGCGCGCGCGCGACGGCTCGCCGAGGGGCCGGGCTCCGGTTCGCCGCGGGGGCAATCGTGGTGACGCTGCTGCTCTACCGCCCGGATGCCATCGTGGGAGGACTCGGACCGGTGGCCGCTTTGCGGCAGAACCAGGCCGGCGCCGCATGCGGCTGGCGATTCGGCGAGGGTTTCGCGCGAGAACACGATCACGGCCTTGCACCGCATGGACTGACGCGGGTCGAGCACACGATCGCGCGTTGCCGATCGCTCTCCGCGCCCACGCTCGCTCTCGACTGCATCGGCGGCATGGCTCGCGAGCTGGCGTGGCGACGCGGCGGCAAGGTGGACGGCGCACCGCCCACAGACCTCAGTCCGACCGAGCGTCGCGCCTACGCTTACTTCTACGGCACGCATCGCAAGGGCAACGAAGAGTCCTGCCGCGATTTCGTGGACCCGGATCTAACCACCGACTGCCGGGCCGCCGTTCAACTCGAATGTCTCGTCTTCGGTGACCTCTACACGCGCGTCCGCACCGGCCGGAGCCTGCCGCGCCCGCAGTGCGCACTCGCGGACCCGCCGATGAACGGCTACTGGGCGGCGATGCGCCGCGACCTTCTTGCGCGTCCGACGGGACCGGCGCCGCCGATTCTCACCGGGTCGGCGTCGCCCGACGCCGATCTCCGCGCCTGTCGGACGGTGTTCGAGGCCTGTTACGGCGCAGCAGCCCGGTAGAAGCCATCTCTCGGCATCGCCGGCGACGCTATCGCCAGCGAGCCGCGTCGCCGGCTTTGACGGACTGTGACGTGCCGTCTATCCTCGCGTGCGTGGCCTTAACCGGGCTGACCCTCGAGGTCGCCAATCCCGCGGCGCCGGACACGCGCGAGTCGGTGGAGTTCCTTGTGGACTCCGGCGCGGTGTACTCTTTCGTACCGCGCGCCGTGCTCGAACGGCTGGGGATTCAGCCGCATGGGCACCAGAGGTTCCGCCTGGCCGATGGATCGATCATAGAACGCGACCGTGGCGACGCCTTGTTCTTTTACGCCGGAACGCGCGGCGCCGCGCCGGTCATCTTCGGCGAGGCCGGGGATGCGACCCTGCTCGGCGCGGTCTCGCTGGAGTCGCTGGGCTTCGTGCTGGACGCGATTCGGCGCGACCTCGTGCCCCTGCCGATGGTGGTAGCAGGGTCACCGCGCGGGTGACCGTACCGCCTCTCGGACGGTATCGCCGCACACCCGGTCGAGAGCCCTGCGTCGACCGGTACGGGCAGACAGACGCGGTCCGCGGCGGCACAGTCCGTCGCTTCAACGCAGCAATGAGGAGGTTGTCCCGTGGCCGAGTGCCCGGCCCGACGCACGGCCCCTACGCGAACCGCGCTGCCACCTGCCGTATCGAAGCTTCGATGCGTTCCAGCACCGCCGGCTCCATCCGACTGTGCAGCGGCAGGCACAGCACGTTGCGGGCCACCGCCTCCGTGACCGGCAGCGAGAACCGACCCCGGTACGCGGGCAGGTCGTGCAGCGCCGGCCAGAAGTAACGGCGCGTCTCGACACCGGCGCCGGCGAACTCCGCCTGTATCGCGCTCAAACCACCCCGATCCTCGCGCCGACACAGTACGGCCAGGTTCTGAAAGTTCGACCGCACTCCGTCCGGAATCCGTTGAGTAACAAAGAGCGCCCTCCCGTCTTCCTCCAGTACCCGCCGCAGCCGTGCCGCGTACTCGCGCCGCCGCACCAGCGCCGCGTCCAGGCTCTCCAGAGAGCGCAACGCCACGGCGGCGTGCAACTCACTCATCTTGGCGTTGAACCCCGGCGTCGACTCGAGCGGATCGGCGGCCAGCCCGTGATTGCGCAGACGGCGCACCTCGGCCAGTAGCCGCGGATCGCTGGAAACCACCGCCCCACCCTCTATCCCAGGCAGCGTCTTCGTGGCGTGGAGGCTGTACGTCTGAATTAAAGGCTCCCGCGTGCAATGCGCGCCCCCGGACTCCGTCCCCAGCCCGTGGGCGTTGTCGAACAGCAGCGCCGTCGGCGTGCCGCTCAGCAGTCGTCTGAGCGCCGGCAGGTCCGGCGGCACCCCGAATACGTTCACCGGAACCACCAGCCGAATCGCCGGGTCGCTCGCCAGCAGACGCCCAAGGTGAGTCGGGCTGAGAGTCCAGGTGTCGGGTTCGATGTCGCAGAACACCGGCGTGACGCCGTTGTGCACGAGGGCACCCAGCGTCGCGATGAAGGTAAACGCCGGCACCACAGCCCTCGCGCCGGCAAGACCCAGTGCGCGCGTGGCGAGCAGCAGGGCGGCGCTCCCCGAGGCAACCACCACGCAGTCCTCAACCCCGAAATAGTCGGCGAGCCGGCGCTCGAGAGTCCTCACGAACTCGCCGTTGTTGGTGACCTGCCCGGTCACCAACGCCTTACGAATGTCGGATAGGAGGGCGTCGTCACCCTCGATGATCGGGCGCACCCACGGCACCCGGTCCGTGTCGCCAACGGCCCGTCCGGGCTGTTCCGTCTTCGACATGGGACGACTCGGCGCCACCGTAGACGGAGTGTGATACTTGGGCAAGAGCGAAGTGCTCCGACCGCAACGCCCCGACCACGGTGCGCCCGCGATCGATCAGGGCGGCGGCGCACCGCCGCGCACCGCGCGGACGAAGAACGTGTTCGACTTCACGTCCAGGAACAGGTTGCCGTTGCAGTAAAAAAACGCCATCCACGCTTCGTCGGGGCTGGGCGCGTTCGACCCCGCCCAGTAGAGTCCGGTCTGCGTGCAACTGCACGCCGGATCGCCAATGTCGCGGCAGCCGGCGCCGCAGGCCTCGCCGACGAACGCCGCCCGGGTCGCCGGGTCGCCCTCCTCCAGCGGCGTCACGATGCCGTGCAGCTCCTGCGCCGTCGGCAGCCGCCAGTCGTCGTACCCGGCGAACCGTGCCGCGTTCAGTTGCTCGATCCACTGAAAGATCGTCCGCCCGTTCGGCGCCGCCGCCTGGCAATCGCCGGCCCGACACCGCCCCTTCTCCCCGCAGTCCGCATCGACCCGACAATCGGCACCGTCCGCTGCACAGGTCCCCGCCCACGGATAGCAGTTGTCGGTGTCGTGGAGGTTGGCGCCCTCCACCGTGCCATCGAGTGCAACCTTCTTCTCCCACATGAGCCCGGTGTGCCGTGCCGCGATCGTACCATCCCGGTTGTCGACATAGACGGGGAGCTCCCGCTTCTCCGGCACCGCGGCCGCGGCGGCGAGCGCATCGTCCCCGCCATCCATGCTCCGCACCGGGATACTGCAAACGATCGCTTTCGGCTCGTCGCCCAGCGCAATACCCGTGCCCGCGATCCGTACCGCCACCTCGTGCCGCGAACCGTCCTGCAAGTGCCGCGGCAGCACGTAGACGAACCCGTGCTCCCCGCTACCCTTGCCCGCATCGGCAAGATCGCGCCGGTAAAGATCGGCACGCACGGTGGCGAGCACCCTGCCGTCGGCCACGATCTCGACGTCGACCGGCGCCTGCGGATTGGCTCGGTCCCGGGCCCAGCCTCCGATCTCCTCGCAACTCGCCCGCTCGTAACTGCCCTCGTACGCCGACGCGGCCCCGGCCCGATCGGCGTGCCGTGCGCCCCCCGCCGTCAGATGCCCGGAGAAGAGCAGAAACCCCAAACACACGCAGTGGAAAGTCAGGAACACTCCGGCGGCATGCCACAACGGGCCGTCACCCCAGAGCTTCCGGCGCTTGTTCCAGCGTGCGAACGCCTCGTGGGACGACAGCAACGCCCCGTGGTAGAGCCCGTACAGGACGTAGTGCAGCGCCGCCCCGTGCCACAGTCCCATGAGGCCGAAGGCGAGGAAGAATCCCAGGTACGAAGCGACGTACTTGCTCGCAAACCAGCGGCCTTTCAACGCCGCCATGACGAATCGCATGTAGATATGGTCGCGCAGCCACCACGAAAGCGTGATGTTCCAGCGATTCCAGAAATCGCGGATGTCCCGCGCGAGAAACGGCCGGTCGAAGTTCTCCGGGGTATGCACTCCGAACAAGTAACCGATCCCGATCGCAAAGGCCGTGTAACCCGCGAAATCGAAGAACAGGTAGAAACTGTACGCGTACATGTACGACAGCGTGCCGGCGAGATCGACTCGCGCCGCCGCGGGCGCCATCCAGTGCCGCTCGATCAGGGTGGCCAGAACGAACTTGTAGAAGAAGCCCCGAAAGAGCCTGTGCACGGCCCCTGCCATGTCGTCCAGGAACTCCGCTCGCGTGCGGCGCCGCTCCCAGTCGCCGGCGAAACGACGGTAACGATCGATCGGGCCCGACGAGATCGTCGCGAAGAAGAACAGGAAAGCGAAGAACTGCCGAACCGGCAGCGACACGATCAACCGGTCCTGCGTGCAGATGACGATGTCGACCGCCCGCAACGTGACGTACGAAATGCCGAGAAACCCGAACTGAAACTGCGGCGCCAGGATCGGCACGTACTTGCCGGCGACCATCGGCAGGAGCGCAAGCGCCACCGCCGCGTAGAAGACCCACCGGCGGTCCGCGCGCGCCCGCAAGCGCAAGAAGCCCACGGCGACAACCCACTCGAACAGCGCGTAAGCCGCGACGAGCCAGAACTCGCGCACCTCCACGCCCGGCTCGATGCGGAGGATGCCGCCGTACTGCACCAACAGCATCCCCACCGTGGCCGCCAGTATCCAGGGCCGCAGGTTCCTGCCGGCCAGCCCGAGCAACACGGCCGGCACCGCGACGTACAGCAAAACGCCGAAATACAGAAAGCTCGCGTACGGAATCATTTCAGCAATGCCGCGAGCCGGCGCCGATCCGCCTTCCCACTGGCGGTCATCGGAAGGGCGTCGAGGAATACGAACCGCCCCGGCAACATGTAGGCAGGCAAACGCTCCGCCAGACGCATCCGCAACCGACGCGACACCTCAAAGTCGGAACCCTCCGGACGCTCGCCGAGCACGACAAAGGCGGCAAGCGAGCGGGGACGTTCCTTGTCCATCACGGGCAACACGACCGCATCGCGCACGCCCGCCACGCGCCGCAAGTTCGCCTCCACGTCGCCGAGCTCGATGCGATAGCCGTGCAACTTGATCTGATCGTCCCGCCGGCCATCGAAGAACAGCAGGCCATCCTCGTAGTGACCGCGGTCCCCGGTACGATACGCGCGCATACCGTCCAGCTCGAAAAACGCCCTCGCGGTCAACTCCGGTCGCCCGAGGTAACCGGGACTCACGTGCGGCCCGGCGATCACGATTTCGCCGATCGCCCCCGGCTCGACCACCCGGTCGTCGCTGTCGACGACCGGCACCCGCGCGCCCGGCATCGCCCGGCCGATGGGCAACGCCGGATATCGCGCCAGCAGATCACGATCGACGCGGATCGCCGTGGTCGCCACGGTCGTCTCCGTCGGCCCGTAGGTATTCCACACCTCCGCACCGGGAAAACGATCGAGCAGCAGCGCCGCAACCTCCGGAGGCAGTACCTCGCCGCAGAACAGAAAGCGCCGCAGTCGCGGCAACAGCGCCGCGGCAAACGTGCGCTCGGCCAAACACATGCCCGCGAATGACGGTGTGGATACCCAGGTGCTCACGCCGGAAGCCGCCAACGAGCGATAAAGCTGTTTGGGTCGGCTCAAGTCCTCGCCGGTAATGCTGAATACCGTGCCGCCACCGAGCAGCGCCGTGTAGGTGTCCATGCACGATACGTCGAACGCGTACGACACCTGATTGAGGTAGATCTCGCCGGGCGCAAAGGCGTGGGTCGAAAGCATCCAGTTGAGGAACGCACCGAGGTTGCCCCCCGTGATGACGACGCCCTTCGGCTCGCCCGTGCTGCCGGAAGTAAACATGACGTAGTACGGCTCGGCCGGCGCCCGGCGGCGCGCCGGCGCCGCGGCACGGCCGCGCGTCAGCTCGGCGACATCCGCCACCGTCAGCGTCAAAGCGCAACCGGCCATGGCCACGATGCGTGCCGCTCGCTGTGCCGGCAGTGCGCTCTCGATCGGAACGTACGGATGCCCGGCCTTGGCAGCCCCCACGAAGGCGACCAGCACCTCGGGCTCCTTGTGCCCGATTACGGCAACCGGCGAGCCGTCGTCCGGCAACGCGCGGGCGAGATGCGCGGCAAGGGCGTCGGATTGACGGCAGAGCGCGGCATAGGTCAGCCGGCGCCCGCCACTGACGTGCGCAACGCGCTCCGGGGTTCGCCGTCCCCACTCGTCAATCGTGCCGACGATGTCCGTCCTCGACCCTCCTTGTCCGCCTTCGGTGAACCGCAACGCGATTTCTTCGACAACCCGATCTCTCGCCGCCAGCACCGTCTCGCGCCCGCGATCGGTGCGTCAAGAATCCGCCTGCTGTGCCGTTGCCTCCGCGGTGAAGTCCGCCCGCAGACCTCGATCAAAACGCCTGGTAGATGAACCCCGAGGTCATAACTTCGCCTCCGCCGTAAAGCAGCGCCAGACCCAGCAGTACGGCGAGATAGTAAAGCATTACGGCCACGGGCCTCTCGGCGAGGGACCCGACCAGCCAGCGGAGACGGGTCGGCACAGCGTTCTCGGTCGTTGGCTGCATGGCATCTAACCGTCACCGGCAGCGGGCCGGTCATGGAAGAACGCGTCCAACGCACGGCCGTAGTGGACCCAGCCCTTGCCGCTCAAGTGGGCCATCGGATCGGCGGTGAAGTAAGGGTCCGTGTCGCGATCGGCGAAATTCATCGCCGGGACGCCGTAGGCATCCGCCAACGCCAGCAGCCGATCGTAATACGCGCGGCGTGCCGGCAACGGCACGCCGAGGTAGTCGTAGTACGTCCCGTTAAACGGCGCGTTGAGCAGGAAAGGCCGACCGCCGAGGTCACCGATGACGCGCAATAGCAGTTCGAGATCCTTCCATTCGGCGCTCCCCTCGATGTCCGGGGCCGCCGCGGGCGACGCGTACGCGCCTTTCTGCCGGGCGATCTCGGCGGCATGCGCGGCCCAGAATCCGCTCTCGAATCCGAACGGGTTCCTGCCCGCGGCGCGCTCGGACTCACGCTCGGCTCGGCCGAGCAGGGCCGGCCAGTCGAGCTCGGCGCCTTGCCGCGGCACCGGGGACGAGCCACCCCGAGCACGGAGGAAGGCGAGGTTCTCCCAGTGGTCGGCCAGGCGAAGCACCAGGCAATGCGCCGCCCCCAGCGGCCAGCTCGCGTAATACAGGAAACGGCTCGATACCGATCCGTCGGCCAACCGCTCGATCGCGAACCTCAGCAAGCGATCGCCGGCCAGCGTCGCCGGATACTGCTGCAGGCGTCTGGCAACCTCCTGTTTCAGGCCGAAGCTCAGGCGCGAGCTGAAGACGAGCTCGTTGGCCTGCAACGGCGAAAAGTTGGCCGCGTACGCATGCCGGTCGACCGTCGGAGTCATGAAGGGACGCGGCGATAGGAAGAGCGCCACCTTCTTCCCTTCCAGATCCCCTCCCACCGCCGCCAGCGCCTGCAACCAGATCAGGCTCGTGCTGCCGGGGTTGCCGACCGGAAACACGGTGAACCCCCTGGGATAGCTCCGGAACAGGGCGCTGGAGTGGAACTCGTTTGGAACGTTCAACTCCGAACTGCCGTATATCGGCAGCAAATCGGGCTGTCGGAACGCGGCTTGTTGCAAAGCGATGCCGCGCATCTTCTGCGCGAACATCTGCGGGGCCAGGGCGTGTACGGCGCCGATCTCCGCGCGCCGCGCGTAGGCAGCGCTCGCGGCCACGGCGGCGGCGAAGACAACCAGCGCGGCCGACGCCGCGGCCAGACGGGGTTGCCTCACGCTTGCACCCGGCGCTCGACGTCTGCGACGATCATGCTCGGCGTCGCCCACTCGTCGCGGTCGAACTCGGCCGGAGAGATTTCGATCCCGAAGGCCGCGGACAGTGCCAGGATCAGCTCGACGGTCTTCAGGGAGTCGAGTACGGCAAGATCGAACAGCCTCAGGGCCGGGTCTTTCTGCACCTCGTCAGTTTCGGCGATGCGCGCCAGAATGGCGAGGGTTTTTTCTTGCACCGACACGGCGCAAGCCTCTCCGGCAGCGACTTCCTCGCAACCGCGGGTCGTAGGGCCTCAAGGCGCTCGGGACGGCGTGGTACCGGTTGCCGAGCCCGGCGCCGCAGGCCCGCCGGCAGCCCCCGGGGCCGGCCCGCCTGCCCCGGCTGCGGGCTTTACCGGCGCCGCGGTAGTACCCGCCGCTGCGACCGCCGCGCCGCCCATACAAACCTGCACTGCGTTCTCGGCATGAGCACCGCAGGCGCCGGCGCGCCCGAGCGCCGCCCGCGCCAGTTCGCGCTCGCGCGGCGGGCCAGATTCGGCCACGTCCGCCAGCCCTTTGGCAAGAAAGGCCCTGGTCTTGATGTTCTCCTTGCAGAAGTCCTCGATTAACGTACCGAGCTTCGGTTTGCCTTCCGTCTTGGGCGCGACGACACGCAAGTCGGCCAGTTTACCCTCGACGCGGCAGCGCTTCGCATCCAGCTCGATAAACGCACGACATATGGAAGCGAGATCTCCCGCCGCGGCACATTCCCTGGCGTCGCCGGAGCGCACCGCCTTGCGCACGGCATCCCACACCCCCGCTGGCGGGGCACTCACCTGCGCCAGCTCCCTCCCATCGTCTTCCGTAATCAGGAAGGAGTTGCGCCCGGGATAAGTGCGCAACTCATGGAATATCGACACCAGAGCGCGGCACGCGCCGCCCGGTCCGCGGTCTTCGGGCATCAGTCGCGTGCACCGCGCCGGGTCGTCGGTCACTACCGCACCGCACATGACCAGATCCGGCGCTTGCACCGCCATCGCCAAGACTTCGGCGCGGTCGAGAGCCGCGGAATCCTTCTCACGGCCAGAGAGCACCGCGACGGCGCCCTCGCATGCGGCGCGCCGCGCGCTAACCGTTGCCGTCGCGGCGGCATCGGGTGTGGGTGGGGCGGTCGGCGCCGGCGTTGGGGTATCGCTCGCGCGCGGCGCGAGGGTCGGGGTCATGGTCCGAGTCGACGTCGGCTGCGTGGTCGGCGTCGGCGTCGGGCTCGCGAACCACCCTCCCGAACACGCGGTGGTCCCGAAAAGGCAGACCGCCACCAGAGCCACTTTTAAAGCGTGGAAGCTCGACTTCGTCGTACAGGGCAACATGGCAGCCTCTTCTCCCTCGGCGTTCAACGACGCCCCGTTGCCACGCGGGAATCCCGCCGGGGCGTCTGGAAGAACTGCGCAGACAACGATCCTTCCGCAGCTACCACCTTCGCAACAAACGAGTCAACATAGCCAAGATCCGGTGTAGCGAAGATCCGGACGAGCAACTCCTTGCGCTGCTTCCCGTCGGCTTCCGTGATGACTCGACACCGGACGAGGATGTCCGGGGTCGCCGCGCCTGCCGCGGCACTGGGCCGTGAAGGCCGATGTCATCTCACTCGGCGCGCCGGCGGACGTGCGCGGCGACGCGGCGGTGGCGCGGCGGGCGCGCGTACCGCGCGCATTGAACGCGGCGCTGCGGACCGCCGCGGCACGCTTCGACGGTGCTGCGCCGCGCGTCGACGCGGTATTCGGCACCGCGCTCGACGCTTCGGCGTCGGGGTTGCAGGGCGAGTGTCGGGAGGCGACGAACGCCAGTGGACCGCGTTCATCTCGACGCTGCCGCCAGGCAGGGGGTCACCGCCTGCACCACGAACGCCGCCCCATCCCGCGCCTGTATGGCGTCGGCCCGCGAATAGAAGCTCGATGGGCGGCGCGCCCTCAAGAAGCTGCTGACCGCCAACAAGCGCTTGAACACGGCCTACGTCCTCAAGGAGTCCTTCGGCCAGCTGTGGGACTACCGCGCGGAGGGCTGGCCGCGACGTTTCTTCGAGAACTGGAAGGCGGCGCTGAAGTGGCAGCGACTCAGGCCGTACGAGAAGTTCGCGGCCATGATCGAGCGGCACTGGGAGGGGATCGCCGCCTACTGCCGCGAGGAGAACAAGGTGTCGCCGGGCTTTGTCGAGGGGCTCAACAACAAGATCCGCGTGATCCAGCGCCGTGCCTACGGGCTGCGCGACGAGGAGCACCTGCGCTTGAAAGTCCTCACCTGCATGCTGCCGCAGATCTGAGTGTGCGCACGCGCGCCGGCGCCACGCACCCCGCTCCGAGCTGCCCACAAGCTGAAGGACCCCTGCGTCTTCGATCGATCGCTCCCCGCCCCGCCGCGGGCCTTGTGAGGGGCCCGCACCCAGCCGCCCCGCGCTCTGCGCGTCAGCTTGTGGCCAACTCTCCGCTCCACCCATCAACCGGTCCGTCATCATGATCAAAACGCCCAGAATCTACCCACACGCTTTGGAGAAGAGGCAAAATACAATACCCCCCGGGACATTCCCACTGCTCCTAACACACGGCAATCCTTTCCCTTGCCCCCCCCCCCGAAGTGGTGGTATGGCACCACTCGGTCGGCTCGCAGTAGTAACTGCCGCAGCAAGGAGGTGTCCATGACCGTCAGGTCGGCATCACTACTGGTGGCCGTTGGGGTGACGGTGGGGGTTCTGGGTGCAGTCGATCCCCCTGACCTTCGGGCCGCCGCGGGGGAGACGGGGTACCGACTGCGCATCTGTGCACAGGAGTTCCCGCCTCCGATCCGGCCGCACGGCTGCGGTTCCGGGATCTTCTCGCTGATCGCCTCGTATCGGAGCATCCCGCCCTTACCGGAGCCGTACGTCGAAGGGCTCTGGCTCGTGTTCAACAACGTGGCGCCGGCCAGATACAACTTTCAACCTGGCTGCAACCCGTTCGGGTGCTGGCGTCCTGAGACGGTGACGATCACCGATCATGACGTCGATGTGGTGCTCGAGATGGTGCCGCTCTCACCCACAGCCCCGCCGGGCGGGACATGGACACCGACGCCCGTGGTCAGTCCGACGCTCACCCCGACCCCGTCACCTGCCCTGCGGCCCTGCGTGGGCGACGAGAACGGGGACGGGGTCGTGACGATCGACGAGATCATGCAGGCGGTCGACGCCGCCCTGCACGGGTGCACGGAGGGCCAGCCATGACGACCCGGGTGCGGATCGCTGTCCTGGCGTCGACGGTGGCCGTCTCGACACCATTCCATGCGTTCGCCCGCCTCTGCTCCCACCCGGATCCGGCAAACCCGGGCAGCGTGGTGACGGCCGAGTGTCCGCCCCTCCCGCCGTTGCCCCCGGACGCCGCGGGTGGCGGCGCGGCTGCCACCGTGACGACGAACCAGCTTGCCGACACGTTCGAGCGGGATGTGACGTATATGGAGCGCCTCCCGAAACTGTTCAACTACTGCATCGCGTGGGCTGGGTGGGGACCGACGACGTTCTGTGCGCCGGAGCAGGCCGCCGAGCAGCGCTGGCCGACGGTCGGCCAGACGGTCACATGGCGCGTCCATGTGGTCAACAAGGGCGGGCAACCCGCACCAGCGACCACCGTGACCTGGCTGGCCGACAACGCCTTCGTCGGCTCCACCGTGCTGCCCGCAATTGCCCCCGGCGGCGAGGTCACCAGCGATTTCCAGCGGGCGTGGCCGGCCGTTCCGCAGACTTTGGTGGCAGAGGTCGCGCAGTCGGACGTGCTGCCCGCGAACAACCGGCTGAGCGTCCGAACGGACGCGCTGGCGCTGTGGATGTGGGTCGAGCGGGAGCTGTACGACCAGTTCAACAGCCGGCAGTCGCTGTTCACGGGAACGTACAGTTACGAGGACTGGGTGAACCGGACGCTGGAGTGGATGAACACCCGCACGCTCGCCCCGTACCCGATCGTCGCGCCCCAGGGCGTGCGGGATCAGATGCGCCTGGACCGCGTCACGGTCATCGCCGAACCATTGACCCCCTGGAGGGCGGCCCCTGGCCGGCGGCGGACAAGCGCCAGCCGGACGGAACCTGGATGATGGCGTGGGACCCGGCGCGCAACCCGCCGCTGGCGCCGTCGTACGTCGATGAGGTGGACTGGGGGCTCGTGCACGAGTTAGGGCACTTCTACCTAGAGCTCCCGGACGTATACAACGCGGGCTCGCCACTCGCCATCGACATCCCGAATCCGAACGGCACGCCGACCACACCATTTCCCGCCCAGTGCGACTGCGTACCCGACGGGGTGTACACGGCCGCGGACTACAATGGCTTCTACCTTGCCCGGTTCTGCCACGCTCGTTGCACCAACAACGAATGCACGGACGGAGACCGGCTCGGACAGCCGTGCCTCGTCGACGCGGACTGTCCAGACGCCAGGGGGTGCTGTCCGGATCCGAATCACGACTTCGATGTCCACCGCGACGAGATCCTTGCCTGCGCACGGCACGCGGGAATCCTGACGTACGAGGATGTCGCCCCCGCGTGGAACGGCATCAAGGGCCGGATGGGCGGCGCAGACACCTGGCCGTGGAACGATTGGCGGCTGTGGTCGCGGTGGTCCGCGTGGGCACTGAACACCAGCGCTCAACTGCGGCGCGGGGTCTGGCCGCGCACTCATTTTGGGGCGCAGATCTGGCACACCCCGACGACGACGCGGGTGCGTGTGCTGGACGACCAGGGTGCACCCGTCAGCGGCGCGACCGTGACCGGTTACCAATTGGTCGAGAACCAGATCGATCGGATCGGCGAACTGACCGCCGGTCCGTCCAACGCGGACGGGATCGTGACCTTGCCGAATCGACCCACCGGTGTCAGTGCAGTGACGACTCCCAAGGGATACGTGCCGAAGGCGAACCCGTTTGGGCTGGTCGATTTCTACGCCAGGAACGGCCGGATGATGCTGGTGGTCGACCGGCCGCCGGACCGCTGGTTCCGGTGGCTCACGGTGTTCGATCTGAATCTGGCCTACGCCCGCGGAGAGACCGTCACGGCGACGGTCACCCTCCCGCACCGGGTTGAGTTGGAGTACTGGCCGGTGACCGTGGCGCGCGGCGGAAGCGGGCACTTCTTCATCGCTGTGAGGCGGCACGGCTCCGACTTCGGCGGCGTGGCGCTCGACCTGCTCCTGCCAGCCTCGATCGTACACTCGCTGGACTGCAGCCCTACGGGGGTGACCGTGCCGTCGGGGTACGAGCTGCGCAAGGAGGCATTTGCATACGGGGAAAACACCGGCATTCGAGCAACGCTGTACTCGCTGCAGTTGCCGGCACCGGCGATCAACGGCAATGGGGTGCTCTACTGCACGTTCACCGCGCGGTCCGATGCGCCACTCGGCACGTACGAGTTCCAGACGCTCGCCCCGCAGTCCGGGAAGGAGGTGCCGCCAGTGGTCGTTGGCGCGAACCACGACCCGCTGCCGGTGGTGATCACGCGCCGCGGCCCGGTGACCGTGCAAGATGCGCCCCCGCCTCCCATCAGCTGCTCTACGACTGCGGCACCGTCGGCTCGGCTCACGATGCTCTTCCTGGTCGTTCCCGCTCTCCTGCTGATCTTGTGGCGACGGGGGAGTGTGCGCCGCGGGATGTTACTGTTGGTCCTCGCCGTGCTGGCAACCCCCGTCGCCGCGCAGGAGAGCGGCTTGTTGATGGGACGGGCGGGTGGGCAGCGGTGGCAGATCGCGGATCTACAACGCACCGGCACCATGGTCGAAGCGAACGTGTTGATGGACAGCCGATGGCTTCCTGAGGGCGGGAGGGTTCGCGTCGATCTGCGGGACGGCAAGGGGGTCGTGTTGGATGCCAAAGGGCGTCAGGTTGCGACGCTGGAGCTCCGGCTCGTGGATCACACGGTGACTGGCTCGCTCCGAGCGCTGGACGGCGAAACGTACACCCTGCGGCATGCACCCATCCACGGGAGAGCGAGCATACAGGCACTACGAGACCTCCGGCAGAGGGTGGTGGGCGGTGTTCCATGAGGTCGGCGAGCCACACCCTGGGCCGGGTTGATGGTAAGCGTCCCGCGAAACACAGGGTCGGCGGATTCTGCTTTCGGCACGCAACTTGTCGTAGGCTGTGATGCCGGTGGCGTTCACGCCATCGCGGCGGATCGTGCCGCCGTCCTCGGAGGAGTCAAGGAACTACGAAGACGCCCCCTGACTCCTCCTGCGGGCGGCGATGTCGGCGCGGTTGCGACGGCTCGATGATGGGTGCGTTCGGCGCGATTGCGTCTGTAGCGAGATGTGGGGCCGCAGCGGCCGATCCACCCGGCCTGGCTGTGGATGCCGGCGCTTGCCGCAGCTGCTTCGAGATCCGCGGCGTCAACTCGGCAATTCGGCTGGCTGGATGCGTGCTCACGCGCTCGATCACGTCGCGCAGATACTCGAAGACGTTGACCCCGTGCGCCTTGCAGGTGTTCACCAACGTAAGCAGCACGGCCGTGCGCCGCGCTGCCGCTTCGCTGCCAATGTGCAGCCAGTTCTTCCTTCCGATCCCGGATCCACAGCACGATCGGCCCGGCCTCATCCGGTGCCGTCAGCTCCGCGTTCCTGAAGTAGCGCCGCGCATGCGCCCAGCACGCCACCTCGACGATCTGCTCGTTGCAGACGAAGATGTCGTCGTACGCCGGCGCCGCATCCGCCTGTAAGTAACCCCGATACCCGGCCAGCATCCGACTCGGACTGCCCTTGTTGCGCTGCCAGTCGAAGTCGTAGACCACGTCGCCCAACTCGCCCCGGTACACCCACATATGACCGTTGCGATACACCCGCTCGACCTCCTGCACCTTTACCTTCGTGTCGTCCGACTGGATCCAGCGCGATTGCAGAACCTGCTCGTGCACCGCCTTCGCCAGCGGCGCCAGCAGGTCGGCCACCGCCCCGTTCCATTGCGATAGTAGGCCGCGGCTCACCTCGATGCCGTGGCGACCGAAGATCTGCTCAATGCGGTACAGCGCGCATCGGCACCCGCACTCGCACGCCACTGGGAACCTCGACCTCGAACGTGGCGCGGTCGTGGCTCGCCTCTCTACGGCCAATCTCGACCAGCTCCACCCGCTCTGGCCTCGCCTGGCGCTCTGCCAGACGTTTGATCTGCTGTCGCCACCACGACAACGTCGCCGCCTTCAGACCCCGGCGCGCGCAGAACTCCCGCATCGCCAGGCCGCTGCGCTCCCACTCGCGTACCGTCGCCTGCCACTGCTGCCCCCGTACGGTCAGCCCCAATGCTCCTTGCCTCATCGCCCTTACCTCCGGCGACGGTTATCGCTCGGCCCGGCCCTGCGGTGGATATGTGTTTGGCGGGACGCTTACGGTTGATGTGCGCGCTGGGTCGTTACCCGGTCGGTATCGGAATCGGGATCGCTATCGACATCGGGATCGAATCCCGCCGCGCACCGAAAGCGATTCCGATACCGACCCCGACTCCGATCGGTCGCGGCCGAACACCGGGCGGAGGCGGGAGTGGATTCAAGCAATGTGTGTCCAACCACCGTCCACGAGCCGGCACCGCGGATGCCAGCGCGTGCGGCACGGGCGTCCGCACACACCGCCCCGGTGTGCCCGTGTCGAGAGCGCGCCCCGGCGTCGTTCATGTCCTCACTCGGAGGCCACACGCGCCGAGTCCAACGGGGGAGTAGAGCATTGATGCCGAAGGCGATAGCGATACCGACCCCGAGGGGGGCGCATCTCGCCGGGAGTGGCGGACACCCGTCGGCACCCACCGTCGTTGGTGGCGCTTCGCCCGACCACAACTGGGATACGGTAGACACCGATGGTTGTCCATCAACCAGGGTCAACGATGGGTGTCCATCGGTCTACCACTGCCGCCAGGCAGGGGGTCACCGCCTGCACCACGAACGCCGCCCCATCCCGTGCCTGTATGGCGTCGGCCCGCGTATAGAAGCTCGATGGGGTCAGGTCCTCGGCTCCGTAAAACGCCAACTCGCGATCGCGCCGCAGATCGCGCGAGATTGCCGCCAGCCGTTCCACCTCTTGCTGCAGGCCAGCAGGCAACCGGTCGCGCTCGGCCAATAACACCTCCGAGACGTCGTGGATCCTCGGAGCGTCGATGCCGCAACTTCGCAGCACGCCTTTGAGTGCCAGTTCGACGACCTCCTGCGACTCTCGCACCACGTCGGCCCAGCTCTGCGCCTCGAACAGCACGTCGATAGCGCGCAACCGCACGGTCGCGCGTCGAACGTAGTCGGCGGCCAGCTCGCGGTTGCGCATCGTCAGGCGACCTCGAACCAGTACGGCTGACCGTGTGCGAAGCGCCGCACGAGACGCCCCGCGAGGATGTCTCGCCTGACCGCCGCGAGCCGCGCCGACACGACCAGTCCACGCTCGAACAGGACAATGCCGTCGATGGCCGCCTCCGCCCAGATCCCGCCGACCCGTTCCGGCAGCGCCGGTAGACGGACGAAGTGCGGTTCGACCACCCGCCCCTCCCAGGTCAGCGGCGTCGCGTCCCATTTTCTGTACAGCGCACGCGAGAGCGACACGCTCGCCTCCACGACAACGAGCAGGTCGACGTCGGAGCGCTCGTCCGCCTCACCGCGAGCCCACGATCCGTAGGCGACTACGCCCACAAGCGCATCGCCGCACACGCTGGCCGCCCGCTCGACCACCCCTGACGCTCCGCCGGCGCCACCCAGACTGCCGATCGGCGCCGCCAGCTTGCGCGTGCAATAGTCGTTGAGCGACAGACCGGCCGCCGCCGCCGCCCGCCGCAACGCCGCGTGCAACCCCGCCGGCACACGAAGCACGAACCGCCCGGAAGCCGCGGTACGCCCCAGCCGGGGCATCGTAGTATCGCGACCCATACGACAAGATACTACGATGGTGGACCGCGGCGGCGCAACCGGCCGCGGACGGCCTGTGCACTCGCGTTGGTCCGAAAACCCGGGACCTCCACACCGGGATTACTCTGCCGCACGCGCCAGGATAAAGGGAATTAGCGGATTACGGCCTGCACACCAGAGTCAGCTTATCCGTATCGAACCGCCTACTATCGCTCGATCGAGCCATCAGGCGGAGGGACTTGTGTCCTGGCAATCGGCCGTTGGCGCGCGAAGGGACGCGGATGTCCGCGAATTGCGTGCAGCGCCGTGCCGAGAGCGGTGGCTCGAACTCCACCATACCCCGGCAGCGCCCGTCGCCCGCTGCGGGAGCCGAATCGCAGTCGGCGTTAACGCTGCAAGAGCGGGGGGGCGTACGGTGGTCCGCGCACACGCCTTGTGCCGTCGTGCCGCCGATTCCCTGCAGCAGCCCTTCTAGAGCATCGCGATTCAGGCCATCGGTCTGCTGGGCAGCTATGCCGGGCTGCAGGAGTCGAACCTCGCGCACGTCTGTCGGGGTGCACCCGAGCCGCGAATCGGTCACGTTGAGGCAGAGAGCGACATGGAAGGTGCACGACCTATCGCCCGCCGGCCCGAAGTCACAGCTCGGTTCGCCGTCATGGCACCACAGTTGATTCCGCGGCATCGCGCCGCGACCGCGCGTGGGCTCCTCGGGTGTCCACCACTCCATCATACAGTTCGTAGCCGCACGGCCGCTGCCGGGAATGAGGCACGCCGCGCTATCTGACCCGCAGCTCTGCCCCGTCTCATCGCACCGCGGGGCGCACGCAACAACCACGCACGGATCGCCGCTGTGCACGGCGCACACTCCTGCGTCGCACGTGTCCACCCCGTTGCAGAATATTCCGTCATCACATGCGGTGCCGTCTAGCTGCACCAACCGGCAGTCCGATGAGCAGCAGTCCGCGTCGTCGGCGTTGCCATCATCGCACTGCTCGCCAGCCGTAACGATCCAGTTGCCGCACCCAGTCAGCGTGCAGTTCGCATCGCAGCCATCGCCGTTCACGCGATTCTCATCGTCGCATCTCTCGCCGTCCTCAAGGATGCCATTCCCACACTCGCCGTACGTGCTCGTTCGCCGGTTGTCATGAAGAGCCGTGGGCCAGTCCATGGAACCCGTTACGCCGGAGTTCGGCAGCTCGATGACGTACAGGAGGCCGGACTCCGGGGCCGCAGCGAGATCGAGCTTCCCGTCGCCGTCAATATCGTCGACGCTAACGTGCTGGAAATTGAGCGACATATACATGGCAGACGGCCACCGGTACAGATCGATCGGCCAACCGGGGAGCGGGGTCGCGTCTGAACGGTAGCCTTCCACGCCGTTTTCATAATGGACATTCATATGGCGGAGGGCGAGCAGATCGGTGACCTGATCGCCGTCGACATCCGCGGCGGTCGGCGAGTGAATCGGAAAGTCTGCTGCCCTGGGCCAACCAGGCAGCGGCGTACCGTCCGCTTTCCAGGCGAAGATCCGCCTCTTCAGATACTCGCTGGCGACGATCTCGAGCTGTGGGTCACCATCGAGGTTGCAGAGCACCGGTTCCGTTCCCGTCGCTAGTTCCGCACCCGCCGACCATTGCCGCAGGAGCCTCGCGTGCCCGTCGAGGATACCCACCTCGCCGGCCCACGTCGCGTACACGATCTCGCGCGGACCGTCCCCGTCGATGTCTCCTATGCTCACGTTGACGCTGCGTCCGTACTGCTGCGGGAACGTGTAGGATGATAGTAAGGCACCGCTGGAGCTGAAGACCTTGATCGTTGTATCGTAATCCCCGTTGCTGGTAGGCACCACTATCTCTGAGCCGATTTTGGTGGGATCGATGTCGGCGGCGGAGAGGTTGGAACTGGCCTGCTGATTGCCGAGATTGACCGGAAAACCTGGGCGTAGTGAACCGTTATGGGCCCAGACGTAGAGGAACGCTGGCGCACCCTTCGTCAGGCCGATGATTTCCAGATCACCGTTCCAGTCGAGGTCGGCCAGGACGATCGGGGCGACGAAGTTCTTGTCCTGTTCTTTGGGCCAGCCCGGCAACTGCGACCCGGTATGATCCAGGGCATGCACGCCCCCTCTGGTGCTCAGGAAGATCTCCAGCCTCCCGTTGTGGTCAATATCTCCGATGGCGGGCGGAGAGAACCGATCGTTGGCGACGCCCAGCCAGACGGGCCAGCCGGGCATCAGCGTCCCATCGTGGCGGAGTACGTAGAGGCTTCCGGACACGGTCGGGGCAACGACCTCTTTAAACCCATCATGATCGATGTCCGCGAAAGACGGGTTCGTAAACACCTCGGCGAAGTACCCGGTGTCGAACAGCCACCCATCCCGCAGCACCGGATCCACCCGCACCAGAACCCGGTCCTCATAGGCAAGCCCCACCGTATCCGTCACCACCAGCCGAACGGTGTAGTTGCCGATAGGCACGGTCGACGTATCCCATGAGCAGAGAAGCCCATCTTCCACGAAAGCCGCTGACTCACACACGGGTGTATACGAGACCGGGTCCTCGCCTGCGCCGAACTCGACCCGGAAGCTCTGGAAGTTCCCGCCAGAAGCGGTCCCGCGAATGTCGATCGTGCCGTGCAGGAAAGCGTGCGGATGGGGCGAAGCTATCCACACGGTGCAAGGGGTGCCTTGCTGCAGGCTTCGATAGGCATTGATCCTTCCGTAGCCGGTTTGCGGGTCCCGGCCCTGCCCGTAGCTGGGGATCGTGGCGATACACTGGCCGGCCTGACTCCAGCACCGCAAGTAGGTGTCGTCCCACGAGCAACCGGGCATAGCCTGACAGCACTCTCCGTTGTCTGGAAAATAGCACGCCATACAATACGAGCCCTGTGGGTCCCGCCAGTAGCACTGCTGATCTGTTACGCACATTCCGAAACTCGCATATGCGCAATCGTTTTCCACATAGCTGAGGTCGTCGCTCCCGAGCCGCAGCACTTGCCTCAACTGCTCGTTGTTGAGCTCGGGGCGGGTCGATAGGACGAGCGCCGCTACGCCCGAGACGTGCGGTGCGGCCATGGAGGTGCCCCTCGCCCGGAAATATTGGCTCCCTACGATCATGACCCCGCAATCGCTCGGATTCCACGGACAGTACATATCGGTGCCGGCGGCCAGGAGCGAAAGGACGTTGATGTCTGGAAAAGGCGGACCTCCCGACCCACTTCCTCCTCCGGGCGCTGCCACGTCGATCTTTGCCCCGTAGTTGGAGAAGACAGATTTCACGTCGTTCTGGTCGGTAGAGCTTACCGTGATCACTTCCTTCATGGAGGCCGGCGAGAAGTACGACGCATCGCTCCTCTCGTTCCCGGCCGCCGCGACGAGGACGCACCCGAGGGCATGGGCGTACTTGACTGCATCGAGAAGTACCCGCGGCGTTCCCAATCCCCCCCAGGAGAAGTTCTGGACGTCGGCCCCGTTGTCGGCCGCATACTGGATGGCCTCGGCCAAATCCGCGGCGTTCCCCTCCCCATGCTTGTCGAGTCCCTTGAGCGCCATAATGCGGGCGTCCAGGGCAATACCGGCAATGCCAATCCCGTTGTTTGTGACCGCAGCAATGGTACCGGCCAAGTGGGAGCCATGGCCGTGATCGTCCCGGGGGTCTCCTGTGCGCGCCACGAAGTTAAAGCCGTGGTGGTCGTCGATGTACCCGTTGCCATCATCATCCACGCCATTTCCGGGTATCTCGGCCGGACTCACCCACATGTTGGCGGCCAGGTCCGGATGCTCGTAGTCGGCGCCAGTGTCCACGACGGCCACGACAACCGTGTTCCTCGATCCCGCCAGGGCCAAATCCCACGCCGGCTCGATGACCAGCTTCGTCAGCCCCCACATGTCGGCGTAGGGCTGGCCCCAGGAGCCCGAGGAGGAAAAGTACGGGTCGTTGGGAACGAGCTGCACCTTGTAGATTGGGACCAGCTCGGCGTGCTCGACATTCGGGTCGTCGCGATACTGGGCCACTATGGAGGCGAGTTCGCCGGCTGCACGTGCTGAAAAACGAATCCGGTAGAAGGCAGAGAGATCCGGTAAATGTTCCTTTGCCACGGCTCTCTGGCTTCGACGCGGGTATCTTGTCCCGACCTCGGCATGGTGGTCCCTAATCGTCTTCCGTTGTCCGAGAGCGCGATGAAGACCGCCGAATACGGGTTCGACCTGCTTCGCTCCGTGCTTGCGGTTGAGCTCGCCGATCGAAGGCACACCCGGATCCGCTGGACCGGCAAGCCGGAGGTTCTCATTCAGCTTCTCCCGAAATCTTCGGCTCGCATCCGGGCGAAATTTGACCACGATCTCGTCCGGAAGATAGGCCGGCCTCACGCCTTCTGTCCTCTGCAGGAGCGTACCGAAGTCATCCGTTCTGATCGGCTCAGGCGGCCCATGCGTCTCGCCGGGGAAGTCCATGAGCGCAGTGGCGCCCGAGGGTAATAGCAGACACATAACCACAAAGACCGGGAGTCCGTATGTACTCAGCCTCACGCGGGGGCCGACGGTAAGAGGAAGGGCCTTCGAGCCGGAAGCCAGGGTCCAGTGGGTCATCGTCGGCTTCTCCTTCTCTGGCGTCACAATTTCTGGCTCTCCCCAAGAATCTGTGCGTGATTTGAGCGGAGCCTTGCACGCGCCGACGAGACCCGCGGTTGGTCTACACGCAGGGGGTCCTCGTCACGCCCCGGGGCCCCGGTAAGAGAGGCCGGTCCATCGGTGTCCCACAACGTACGTCTGACCCAGCCATGCTCGAAGGTCGGGACACCTGTTGTCGGCAGCGGACCCGTGCACGCGTCGGCGCGGGGGCGCCAACGCGACTGCGCCCATCGCCACCGCGCCGGCAAGGGTCTTTCGCGTCCGTCACGGCATCCTCTCCCTATTCTTGTCACCCGGCTGTTGTACCGGCCTCCGACCGGAAAACATAAAGAAGCCACAGAGGAACACGGCACGGCGGCTCACCGCCTGTCATCCGACTCCAGACGCAGGGTGGAAAGCCCAGCCGTTATGAAACGGCAGACCTTCTCAGATGTACAGCTTCCCCCCTCCTGGAAACTCGCCATATGCCCAATCCCTCCCCCGAACGGCTGGGACTCACAGGCACACCGAGGTCGCACTGAGCACTGCTTCAGCTTGACCGCGCGAACACCCCGTCAGGGGCGCCACGGACAGCCCACCCATAACTCGCGGTCAGACTCGCGGTCAAGTGTTTTTGGCGCTGACGCCCACAGCGCGGATCGTTGTCGCGTTCGTACCGGCGATCGCGGTACGCTTACGCTTGTGTGCGCAGCCGGGCCCGCGCTTACCGGGACGTGTCTCGTGCGAATCAGGGCGCCGTACAATGACACGCGTGGGCGCGCCACCATGGACGCCACCGTGGGACGCCACCGTGGAGGGACGCCACCGTGGACACCCACCGTCGGGGGACGCCACCGTGGACGGGGACGCCACCGTGGACACCCACCGTCGGTGGCGCTTCGCCCGACCATAACCGGGATACGGTAGACACCGATGGTCGTCCATCAACCATCCATCAACCAGGGTCAACGATGGGTGTCCATCGGTCTACCACCCGCAACCCGGGATGTGACCAAACGTGCCCGGCGGGGGGAGGGCGAGGCTCCTGCCGAGCCGTCGTCAGACCGGCGCGGCTCCGCGGGAGCCTCGCCCTCCCCATCTGATTTCTTCGCGCCGCACGCGCATCCGCGGACATCGTGAGTCAGCGCGGGCTGACGCCCGCAACCCAACCGGAGCGTGGTGGAGCGCGACCTCCGGGCGCTCTCGGGGCGGTGTGGGGCGTGGGGGACGCGCCTCCGCCGCCCCGCCGAACGCGCCCGGAGGTCGCGTTCCACCGAGGGCCGAATGCCCCCGGAGGTCGCGTTCCACCGCCTGCGAAATCTTTGCGCGCCGCTACGGGACACAGCGGCGTTGTGCGCGGTTGAAGCAGCGCCCTTCGCCGCAGTCGCAGGCGGTGACGCTGCGGCTGAACTGCGGCGAGCAGCCACAGGTGCCGATCTGACAGGTGTCGGGGAACTCCGGCGTGCCGGGGCAGGGTCAACGATGGGTGTCCATCGGTGGTACAAACCGGGCACATAGGTAACAGATTGGACCGGGCACATGGGTAACACCTACAGGCATGGGCACCAAGGAGGT
>JAKLJW010000032.1:0-17521 GCA_023150935.1 Candidatus Binatia bacterium
GAACGGGAAGGCACTGCCGCTCCATGGCCTGAAGATTTCTTCGCGCCATGCGATCAAACACGGAATTCGTAAATCAGTCGCGTCGCTGCGCTTGCAGGACGTAGATCGCGTATTCGTAATCGCCGTCATCGCCGACGGCGGGCAACGGCCACAGGGGAGCCGGAACGTGGGGCTGCGGCCTCTCGGTCCCGCCGCCTAGCGACGGATGGACTTCTTCCTTGCGCGGGAACCGAACCTGCGGGATCGAGTTGACGCGGATCGCGGCGAAACCGACGCGTTCGAGCGCCGCGGATAGCAACGCGACGGGGAGCATGGGCCATTTGGCTCGCTCGTAAAGCGCCACGCCGCGGGCGCGGGCCTCGGTGCCGAGGTCGCGATCGAGATCGAGAACGACGATCGTGCCTTGCGGAACGAGCTGGTCGCGCCAGTGACCGAGCAGGGCGTCGGACACCCTCGTTACCATGTCCTCGGGTGCGCGCCGCCAGGCTTCTACGACCGCCGCCGCCTCCAACCCGGGGAAACGCGCCGTCGATCCTTCGAACACCAATTGCGCGAGGCCGTTGACGCACAGCAGAAGATCGAAGCGCCCGAGCGCCGGCAGCGCGAACACGTCGGCGGCGACGAAGCGGACCATATCTTCCACGCCGTTGGCCGCGGCCGCGTCGATTACCTGCCGGCGGCACTCCGGACGATTGTCCACCGCGACGATTTCCGCCCGCAGCCCCGCCTCGCGGAACCAGGTGGCCACGTCCGCCGCCGTCTCGCCGTTGCCGCAGCCGACTTCGAGCACGCGCATGCCGTCGCGGAGCACCAGAGGTGCGGGCAAGTCTCGCCGCATAAGGATGGGCACGGGCTGCGGGTACCACGCGGATCGAGAGGGGCGCAAGATCCACGGGTGACGACGGGTGCGCGAAAGGACCCCTTTAGCCGCGGCTCAGGCCGGGTTGAGCCGCGGTGACTTTGTGGGCTAATCCCGCCTGCGTCATGACCGCGGTTCCTCGTCACGCGCCGTCGGCGGGCAGTCCCGCCCACGGAACACGGAATCGGGAGCCCCGGCGCGGCACGTTGAAAGACTGGGTTCGCGTGATCGGGGTCGCGGTCATCGTCCTCCTGTCCGCCTACGGCGCGCTGGTTCGTCCCGACCTCTACGGCGGGCCGGCGCCCGTCGTTGGCGTGGCGGTCCTGATTTCTTTCCTCTGGCTGACGCTGACCGGCTTTTTCGGCTACGCGTCGGCCGACCGCGGCGACTGGGTGGGTTTGGTGCCGTTCGCGCTCGCCCTGGTCGTGCGCGAGGGTTTCGCGCTGCACTCCGTGCAGGAGATCGAGATCCAGTTCGCGCAGGGGCCGGTCGGCCGGCACTCGGTTGTCTATCCGCTGCTCCAGATGTTCTTCGTGCCGTTGGTGCGCGACCCCCACCGGTTTACGATGCACATGAACGGCGTGCTCGGCGCGCTGGCCTGCCTCGCTATGTACCGGTTCGTCCGGCAGCGCGCCGGGAATCGCGCGGCGGGCTTTCTATGCGCCATGTTCCTCGCCACGCATCCGCTGGTGGTGCGTTTCTCGCCGACCGACGGTCCGTACGCGCTGTTGCTCGCGGCGTGGTTTGGCGGCCTGGCGTTTCTTTCGACGCGCGAGTTGGACGGGCGTGCGATGTTCGCCGGCGCCGGCCTGCTCGGGATCGCCGCCACGGTGCGGATCGAGGGGGCCGTCTTTCTTGTCGCGTCGCTCTTGCTCCTCGATGTGCGCGTTCTGATCGGCGCCGCCCGACGATATCCGAGCGCCGTACTGGTGTCGCTGTTGGCGGTGGTCGTGCAGCTTGCCGTGCATATGGCGGTGCTGTTTCCCTTTCACCTCGGGGGGCCGACGCCGGTGTCGGCCGTGATCCCGCGTTTCGACTGGCTGGTCGAGGATGCCGTGTGGCCGGCGCGTTACAACGACCCGTTATTCATGTTGCTGGTGTGGGTTGGGGCGGTGGCCGGTCTGCTGCCGCGCTTTCGGTTGGGGCTGTTCGGCTTCGTTGCCATGCTGGTCGTGCTGGCGCCGGTGGTGCACTCGGGCCACGCGATCGCCATGCACCGGTTGATTCCCGCCTGTGCGTTGCAGGCCCTCGTTGCCGGTATGGGCGCGTACGGTCTGACCGAGTGGATCCCCCGGGGGCGCCGGTGGCGGTGGATGGCGGCGGTGCCGGGCGCCGCCCTTGCCGTGTTGGTTCTCGTGCATAACCGCGGCGAGCTGACGCGCCCGTACGTGTTCACCGAGGAGTACGATCTCGTCCGCGGTCATCTGGTGCCGGGGGGTGTGCCGGTCGAAGGCTGCAGCGTGCTGGTGTTCGGCAGCATCGTTCCGCAGGACATCGACATCCACGATTTTCGCCAGGTCGTTCCCGAGCTGCGGGTGGTGGATTGCCTGCAGGTCGATTGCCTGGCGGAGATCGGCCGCGGCGACTGCTTCTACTACGTGCGCTCGGCGGGGGCGTACTTCCACCCCACGGGGGTGCCGGAGGCGTGCGCGGCTGCCGGGGTGGACGCCGGCGGCGATCGGCTTGCGTGCCTGAACGAGCCGAGCGCGGCGTTCGAGCGGGCCGTCGACCTGCGGGCGGTTGAAGTGAAGAGCATCGACATCCTGCCGACGTTCCCGGACCGCAAGGCGAACTACCCGGAGAAGGCGGAGGTGGGACTGTTCCGGGTAGCGGCAAAGGGCGCGGGCCGGCATTGATCGACAAGTCCCTTCAGGCCTGAAGGCATTTGACCCCCCGGCAACGCGCACGGTAGCGTGCACCCATGTGGCTCCGCGTCGCATCTCAATGCGGTCCGGCGATGCGCGTGGTCACGCTTGCGGGCGACCCCACGGTGGATCCCACCCTGTGGCTGCGCGAGCAGGTCGACGGTTTGTACGCCGCTGATGCGCGTGGACGGCTGTACATTTTCGTTCGCCAGGCGCTGGATGCGACGCTTGCCGCGGCGATCGAGCGGGTCATAGCCGAACGGCGTCTGGAGCCGGTCGTCGTTGCGCCCGCGGACGCGCTGGCGTCGAGCGCCTCCCTCGGATTGCTGCGGCGGGCGGGTGTGTCCTCGGTGTACGTGACGCTATGCGGGGCCACGGCCGGTGTCCATGATGCCCGCGCCGGCGGGCCCGGAAGCTGGCGTCGCGCACTCGTCCTGCTGACCGCGATGGCGCGGACCGGCGAGCGAATGCACGTCGGGGTACACATAGATGTGGGGCCAGAAATCGTTCCCGAGGTGCCGGGCATCTTGCGGCTCGCGCAAAAGGTTGGCGCGTGCGAGGTCCTGCTCTGGTACGGCGGCCTGCCGGCGGGCGAGAGTGACGGCTTCGATCCCGCCGGCGCTCTGCATGCGCTCGATGGCGCCGTGCGTGCGGCGCAGAAGCTCGGAGTACGGGTTCGGCCGGTAGGCTTCGAGGGTGTCCGCAACGTGCAGGTCGCCGGCGCCGGCGGCGCTTGCGTCGCCAGCGAGGCCGTTGTCGACTTGCTCCGCGCTCGTGTGCCGCTGCCGTCGGCGCGCGGCGGCGTGCTGGCGACCGACGGCGTTTCGACCGCGATCGCGGCGGCGGCGCCAACGGGTCGCGCTCTCGCCCAGCTTGCCTTCGAGCTGGCGGCTGGCGGCTCGCCCGTTCTGGACCTGCCCCCGTGCCTGGGCGGTCCACCGCCGGGGACGGGTCATGCTCACGCCGCTTCCGTCAAGTGCGATGCCTGTTCGCGGTGTCCGCTCGACCCGCGCTGCACCGGCGTCCCGCGGCCAGTGATGGAGATTCCGGAAGTGGCCGGCGAGGTCGGGCCGCTGCGCCACTGGTTCGCCATGCCCGAGGAGCCGCGCGTTCTCGTTCTCTGTCCGGTTGTGAGCGAGATGGTGTACGGGGCGACGTTCTTCAGCCTGGCTCGCGCCCTGGCGGCCGCGGGTGCGCGAGTCGATGTCGTGAGTCCGTGGGCCGTCCACGAGGACGTGCCGGCGGCGTTCTGCGAGCGCCAGCCCAAGGACCGGCCCGATGGCGTCAGTGCGGTGGAGCGGTTCGTCGCCGCGGGGCCGGTGGAGCGCTACGACCTGATCGTCGCGCCCGACCTCGAGACGGCGCGCTCGCTATTGTTGGGGGGCGGCATGGCGGAGGCGGCACGCCTGGCGGTGACTGACTTTCACATGCTGCGGGGAATGGACGACTGGGTGAGCCAGTGGTGCGCGCCCGGACGGCGGCCGGAGGAGGGCGGCTGGTGGCCGTCGGATCGGGTCGTGCTCTACAGCGCCTTTCCCGGTTACGCGCGGTTGTACACGCGGTACGGCATACCGATGCGGCAGGTGGTGTGGCAGCCCTACGCGCTGGACCTACCCTCCTTTCCGGTCGAGCGGGAGGTGAGCGACGGGGTTTCCATCGTCTCGGGAGGTCGTCACCGGCGCGATCTCGATACGCTGCTCGCGGCGGCGGCGCAGTTGGGTGGCGAGGGTCATCCGATCGACCTGTTCGCCGACGGCAGTCTGGCGACGGTGCCGCCCCGGGTGCGTTTTTGCGGCGTGGTGTTGCTGGCGGAGTTCTGCGCCGCGGTGGGTCGAAGCCGCTTCATGGTGGTGCCGGTGCTGGACGACCCGCACAGGGCGGCGGGGATTACGGCCATGGCGACGGCGATCGTGTGCGGCCGCCCGCTCGTGGCGACGGACACTGCCGCGGCGCGGGACTACGTGATCGACGGCGTCAACGGACTGCTCGTGCCCGCGGGCGATCCGCTAGCCCTGGCGGAGGCGATCGAGCGGCTCGATACCGACCCGGTCTTGCTGGCCGATCTTGCGGCCGGCGCCCGTGCGGCGGCGGTTCTGCTCGGCACGGACACCTGGGCGGACGCGCTCCTCGGCGGGAGCCGCAGCTACGACCTGGAGCGCTGGATGTGGGCGAAGTGGCGGGTGAGACAACCCGGCCTCGTCTCGCGGCCGCGGCGTGTCAGTCCCCGAGAGTGAAAAAGAAGGTCGCGCCCCGATCCTCCGCAGCCTCGGCCCAGACCTTCCCGGCGTGACGATGGACAACGCGTTCCACGGTGGCCAGGCCGATGCCGGTGCCGGAGAACTCGCGGCCCGAGTGCAGGCGCTGGAACGGGGAGAACAGCTTGTCCACGTACTGCATGGGGAAGCCGACACCGTTGTCGCGCACGAAAAAACAGCGCGCGCCCGAGTGGTTTAGCGTTCCGAACTCGATTCGCGCCGCGGGCCGCGGCGAAGTGAATTTCCAGGCGTTCTCGATCAGGTTGGTCAGGGCGATGCGGAGCAGGCGCCGATCGCACCGGGCCGTGACGCCCGGCTCGACGACGAACTCGACGTTGCGCTCGGGCTCGCGCCCGCGCAGCTCGACGGCGATGCCGCGCACCAGTTGGCTGAGGTCGACCGTGTCGCGGACGAGGGCGTGGCGCGTCACGCGCGAAAGATCCAACAGATCGGTGATCAGATCGCCCATGCGATGCGTCGCGGCCCGGACGCGGTCGAGGTAGTGCCGGCCTTTGACGTTCAGGGAGCCGGCGTGCTCTTTGAGCAGGGCCTCGCTGAAGCCGTCGATCGCGCGTAGCGGTGCGCGCAAGTCGTGGGAAACCGAATAACAGAACGACTCCAACTCGTGGTTTGCGACTTCGAGTTGCGCGGTGCGTTCGGCGACGCGGCGCTCCAGATCCGCCGTCAGTTGGCGGACCGCCGCCTCGGCCTCCTTGCGGGCGCCGATGTTGCGCTGAATGGCGAGGAAACCGGCGATGTTGCCGGTGTCGTCGCGAAACGGATTCACCGTCTCTTCGATGCAGATCAGACGCCCGTCTTTGGCGCGGTTGACGACCTCGCCCTGCACCAAATTGCCGTCGAGGATCCGGGACCAGAACTCCGCGTAGAACTCCGCGCTCTGGGCTCCGCTCTTCAGGACCCGCGGCGTCACCTTACCGACCACCTCTTCTTCCTCGTAGCCATAGGTGGTCGTGAACTGCGAGTTGATCGAGAGGATGGTGCCCTCCCTGTCCGTGAGGAACACGATATCGCCCGAGGCGTTGACGGCGAGGGAAAGATCGCGCAGCAGTCGCTCCGCCCGCAGGCGCTCGCCGATGTCGAACCCGGTTCCCATGACGGCGTTGCCCGCCGCGAGCGCGATGCGGACCCCGGTGAAGTAGTACGGTGTGCGCCGGCCGTCCTTGGAGACCAGGCAGGCCTCCAGGTGCGATTTCCCGGTACTCAGGACCTCGGCAATGCGTTGGTCGGCCAGGGCCCGGTCGGCATCCTCGAAGAAGTCCACCGCGTGCATGCGCGCGATTTCCTCGGCGGTATAGCCGGTCGTGATCTCGAAGTTGCGATTCCATCGCAGGAGTCTGCCGTCCGCACCGAACATGTAGAAAATGCCCGGGAGGCTGTTGAGGATCGAGTCGGCAAAGGCTTTATCGTCGAGTGCCGGTTGCCGCGCCGTTTTCCCGGGGGCTCGGGGCCGCGATCGTCGCGGCGGCTTTTCGACTTTGGTGCTCATGGCGCTCTACCCGGGACCTCAGCCGTGCCGGGGTGGGGACGAAGCTGCCACGACCGAGGTTCGCCCCGTTCCGTTGCCGTGTCAAGCGACGTATCCGGGGTGACGGCGGGTATCGAGGCCGCCGGCTCGAGGGCCGTCGAAGCCCTGCTTGTGAAAGCGCGTGCAATACTGGCATGACAGTCCCATGACCACGGCGGTTGCGGAGCGGGCGCGCGTCTTTTACGGGTGGTACGTCGTCGGGGCATGCTTCGCCATTGCCTTCGTGCTCTACGGTATCGGCGTCAATACCTTCACCGTTTACGTCAAGCCCCTCGAAGCCGATCTCGGTTGGAGTCGCAGTGCGATTTCGCTGGCGATCACCATTGCGGCGCTGGCCATGGGTGCCGTGGCGCCGATCGTCGGCCGGTTGCTGGACCGATTTGGAGCGCGGCGGTTGATGCTGGGTGGTGCGGTGGTGGTGGGCGGGGCCTGGGCGATGATGAGCTGGGCCGACTCGCTCTGGTTCTTCTACCTCGTCTTCTTGCTGGTCGGGGTGGGGCAGGCGGCCGCGACGCTGATTCCGATCTCGATGGTGATCGCCAACTGGTTTACCGCCAGACGCGGCGTGGCCATGGGGATCGTCATGAGCGGAACGGGACTCGGGGCGATGGTGATGGTGCCGGTGAGCACGTGGCTGGTCGCCGAGTTCGGGTGGCGCGACGCGGTGTTGTGGATGGGCGGCGTCATGCTGGTGACCGCGGTACCGCTGAATCTGTTGTTCGTATACACGCGTCCGTCCGATCTCGGCCTGCATCCGGACGGCGACGACGGTGTCGACCCGGCGGCGGCGCTGCGGCCGGTACCGGGTTTGACCCTCGCCGAGGCGGCGCGCACCCGCACGTTCTGGATGATCGCCGCGGTAATGTTCACCTTCGGATTCGTCGGGCTGGGTATCGGGGTGCACATGATGGCCTACCTCGGCGATCTCGGCCACGCCTCCAGCACGGCCGGCTACATCGTGTCGTTGATCTCCGGGGTTACCGTGGCCGGCAAGCTCGCGGTCGGGGTGTTGGCCGACCGGTGGGGCGTGCGCACGGCGCTCGCCCTGACGATGGTGGCGTTGCTCTTCGGTGTGGCGTTGTTGCTGTTCGCGCAACAACTCCCGGTGGCTGTGGCGTTCGCCGTCGTCTACGGGTTCGCGATCGGCTCGCCGCTCGTGATCAATCCCGCGCTCGTGTCGCAGTACTTCGGGCTGGCGCACTTCGGGACGATCTTCGGGGTGCTCACGTTGATGAGCACCTTCGGGGCCGCCCTGGGTCCGACGATCGCCGGGGTGGTGTACGACACAACCACGACCTACGTTCCCGCTTACGTCGGCTTCATGGCGATGATCGTTGTCGCGGCGGTCTGCGGTCTCGCCGCGCGCAGCGAGCTGGAAAGCGACTGGCCGCAGGGGCCGGCCGCATCGGCCGGACCGACGAGTCGGCAATTCAACGAGGGTTAATCGCTCGGTCACCGAACGGTAACGGCCGCGGAGCTATATGCGGGGCCGGAGCCGGAGGTGACTGGAAGGGCTGCCCCGCCTTGAAAGCGCCTCCTTCACACCCGGGAGGGGCCGCGGCCCCTCCCACCCCCTCTATCGCTCAGTCGTTACGGTTCTTGTTGGGGAGCAGGGGTTGGATGAGTCGCACCGGCGTTTGCACGGTGCGTTCGAGGATCCCGAAAAGCTGCGCGCCGACCGCGGCGGGGTCCATCGGGATTACTCTCGGTTCGTCGAGAGATCCCGACACCGAGACGGGTATGGATACCAGCGACTTGCCGAAGATGCCGCCGATGATGGGGATGTCGCCAAGGGCGACGTTTACCCCGCCGACCGGCGAGGCGAGCACCGCGAGGTCGATTTCCGATTTCACGAAATCGACCGCCCCCGACGCTGCCAGCGTGAGGAGATCGGACTTCAGTACCGCTTCGGTAATCTCGACCCTGCCGTTGTTTACGGTTCCGGTGAACGAAGCCTCGCTGTAGTCGAGTCCGTCATCGTCCAGGTCCGGCAGCCTGCCCTTGAAGACACTGGTCGGTTGCAGCACCCGCAGCACCCGGCCGAACCACCCCATGTTGGCGATGCGCCCGTTGGTGGCGTCGAACGTTATTGGACCGGCGACCGATCGTGCCAGTTGCGCCGCCGGAGCATGGCCGGCGAGATCGGCCTGCAAGCTGTACGAGCCGCTGGCTGCCGTCCGGCCTGCGTTCAGGCATGCGAGGGTCGCGCTCAGCGGCTGCTCGCGGGCGCGGGGCATGAGGGCCACGGCAATACCGGACTCGGTTATCTTGAGCGTTCCCGGCGTATCGATGTGACAGTAGGTGCCGCTGGTAATCAGCGCTTCGAGCCCGGAGTCGGCGAGTTTGACCCGGGCCGCGACGCCCTCCCACGTCAGATCGTGGAACCCGACGCGATCGGCGTCGACGCGGACGATGCCGCGCACGGGGATCCGGGGCAAACCATGGAACGGTCCGCCCGCCGCGGTTGGTGCCTGAGCGGCCATTTCGACCAGAGGTTCGAGATCCAGCTCGGCGGCGTACACCGCGAGGTCGAGGCCGATGCTGCCGGCGGAGAGGTCGACCCGGCCGTTGACGGACAACCGATTTTCTCCCCAGGTGACGCTGCCCGAGTCGATCAGCACCTGCGTCGGCTGAGAGCGGAGGGTCACGGATTCGATGAAGGCGGCCGGGCCATGGCGCATGGGGATCACAACCCCCTGTGCCGTGAGGGTGCCGCTTGCCTGCGCGGCATCCGCCCGGTCGGTGAGAATCCGCGCCGCGAAGTCGCCTTCGACCGTGCCCCATACGTACTGGTTGCGGGCGAGCAGCGTGTCGACGGTGTCGTGGGCGAGGCGGCCACGGAATTGAACGTCGAGCTGGTTGGCCGCCATCTGCAGGGCGATGGTGGCGTTCGAGCGGTTGTCCTTGACGAGCAAACGGCGCACGTCGAGCCGCTGCGGGCTCCACTGCATGTCGAGATCGATGAACGGCCCGTCGGCGATATCGAGCGGCCCCCGCACGGCGGTGAACGCTCCCGGTTGCCAGACCAGCAGTAAACTGGGGGCAACGATCTGGCGCCGGCTGCCGGCTTCGGGCGGCAGGCCTGCGGCGGCAGCGATCGCCGCCGTCGCCGTGGGCCCGAGAGTGCCCGCCAGCAGCAAGTCGAAGCGCGGTGCGCCGGTGTCGCGACCCATGACGCAGCCCGCTCCGGTCAGACGAGCATCTGCGGCAGCGATCGAGAGGTCGGAGAGTCCCAGCAAGGCGCGAGTTCCCGAGAACCTTGTTGCGACGGTGACTGCTTCCAGCGGACCGGCGGTAACGAACGTCGCGCTCGCGGTGGCGCCACGTGTGGCGAGCCGCCATGGGTCGGAGGGTTCGACAGGAACGTGCAGTTGCAGGTAGTCGAGCGACACCGGGCCGCCGGCGGTGCGGATGCCGATCTCGTCACCCCATGCGGGCCGGTAACGGTGTACGAAGCGGGCGGCATCGGCGAGTTCGACGGTTGCCGGTCCGCTGACCACAGCGACGCCGGCGACCTCGCCGAGGCCCCAGCGCGCGGCGACCCGCGTGAGTTGGGATTGTCCGATGCGGCCGTCGAGTCCGACTGCCGCGATGCGCCTGGGATCGTAAGAGAAGCGCCCGCCACGCAGTTGCGCCGTGAGGCCCAAAGCGCGGTCGGTCGCCGTAACGTCGAAGGACGTGGTGTCGACGCGGGTACTCCAACCGAGCCAGGTCCGCCGCACCGCAAGCCGGGCCGCGACCGACCCCCTGACGTCTCCGATGTTGCGGAGATGCGCGCGAAACGTGTCGTCGAAGACGAAGTGATAGAGCAGGTCGGGAAGGTCGGCGGCGTCGGCATCGACGAAGCCCGAGAGCGCGAAGTCCGTCATGCCGCCGATCAGGGGGATGCGCAGATGGGTGTCGCGTATAGCGGTGTTGCCGGTGCGCCCGCCGGCTCGGTCGGCCCGCAGGATTCCGCCGACGATGGCGAAGTCGCCGGCGACATCCCGCAAGCGAAGGTCGGTGGGTGGCACGACGAGACGGGCGTCGGCGACGCTGCCGCGGAGGATGAAGTTGGTGGGCCGGCCGAGGTCGGCCACGGTTGCGCCGACGGCGGTCAGTCGCAGCCGGTCGAGTCGGCCGGCGCGCACGATGTCGGCGACCGGCTTGACGGCATCGCTATCCGGGACGAGGGCGGTAACCGCAGCGCGCAGCGCCGCCAGATCCGCGTTGGCCGCATCCACGGCGATCCGTATCTGCGGCCGGCGTCGGTCCACCGCCACCGTACCGCTCAGGTGTATCTGCGGCGACTCCACGTCGAGACCGGCGACGTGGACGTCCACGGTGTCGGGGCGGATGTCGACGGCGGCGGCGAACTGCGCCACGCGCAGTGGGACTTGAGTGTCGCCGCGGCGGATAGTCACGGTCGGCGCCGTCCCGCCGGTCTGGATCGTCACCGACTGCGGGTCCGGAATCGAGAAGGTACCCTGGACGCTCAGGATGGTCAGGCCGAGAGACGCGGCCAGTTCGGGATCGACGGCCTGTGCCAGCGGTAGACCGCGCAGGTTTACGACGTCGAAGGTGCCCGTTCCGGTGACGTCGGGCAGGCGCAGGGTGGTGTCGAGGTGCAGATCTTCCCAGAGATCCGAGCTGCACCGGACCTGGAGGTCTACCCGGTCGTTGGCGGCGGCGAAGCGTGCGTCGGTGCTGGCGAGCAGGAGGGCCGTGCGGCCGGCGTTGAGGAAGCGAACGGTGCCGCCGTCGATGCGCAGGGCGAGACCCGGAGCTTCCGTTTGCAGGCGTCGGGCGATGTCGGAGAGCAGGGCGGCGGCCGTCGTGCGCGGGTCGGGTGCGGCGGCCGGCGGCGAACCGGCGGTGGCCGGACGGCGGGTGAGATCGACGCGCAGGTCGGGTCCGTTGAGGGCCAGCAACCCCGCGTCGATCCTGCCGGCGAGCAGCGAGCGCAGACGCGGGAACACCGAAACGGAAGCGACGGTGCCGGTAACCGGAGTGTTGCCGGCGAGGCGAATGCCGCTGAAGGTGACGCGCGGGCGCGGCAGCAGGTGCAGCAGTACGCTCTCGAAGCCGAGGTCGATGCTCTCGCGCGCAGCGAGAGCGAGCACGCGCTGGCGGAGGTCGTCGCTGTTCAGGAGGCGAGCGGCCGCGGCGTCCAGACCGGCGAGGATCGCAGCGATCAGGACGAGTGTGGCACCGAGGAGAATCAGGCGGCGGCGCATGGGTGCGGGCAGTGAAGCGACTCTGGGCGGTGGGCCGCGCTGCGCGGCGGCAGCCGGGGAAACGACATGGCGATGAGCGGGTGCGTTCGGGTACGACTCGTCTGTAACATCGGCCGCGGCTGTGGGGCAACGGCCCCGTGCGCGACGTGGGCGTGGCGAGCGCCGCTCGCGGCGGGTGCGGGCGTGCGCTACTGTCCGAGCGTCAGAACGCCAGGTGCATGCCGATCCGTAGCTTTCCAGACCCCCGCGATGCCAGCCCGGAGGGGATCGTTGCCATGGGTGGCGATCTGCACCCCGAGTCTCTGGTGCTCGCCTATCGCGAGGGTATCTTCCCGTGGCCGGTCGACGGGCTGCCGCTGTTGTGGTTCTCGCCGCCGGAGCGCGGCGTCCTGGAGTTCGATGGGCTGCACGTGCCGCGCAGTTTGGCGCGCGCGCGCCGCCGGTCGTCGCTGCGGTTCACCATCGACCGGGCCTTTCCGGCGGTGATTCGCGCCTGTGCCGGAACCGCGCGGCCGGACCAGGGGGGGACATGGATAACGCCGGCGATGGAGGCGGCTTACGGCAGGTTGCATCGTCTCGGCGTTGCCCACAGTGTCGAGGCGTGGGCCGGCGACGAGCTTGTCGGCGGCGTGTACGGGGTGGACGTCGACGGCGCCTTCGCGGCGGAGAGCATGTTCTATCGGCGGCCGGACGCCTCGAAACTGGCGTTGCTGTTTCTGATCGGGCATCTGCGCGGTCGAGGGTTGGACTGGCTGGACATCCAGGTCATGACACCGCATCTGGCGCGGCTCGGGGCGCGAACGATCACGCGCGATGCGTTTCTCGCGCGCCTGCGGGCGACGCGGGCGCGGGGGTTGGTGTTGTTCCCGCCGTCGCTACGTCTCGAGGTCTAGCGGGGGCTACTCATGAGAACTCCCGTGCCGCGATACGCGGATTGCCCGCGGGACGCGATCCGCTTCTATAGCTCCTCGGCCTGGCTAACTACCGGTGGGGCCGACTCGTCCGGCGCCGGGGCGCTTACGAAGAGCAGAATCCCGGCGCCGACCAGTACGAGGCCGAGCCATTGCTGGGTGGTCGCCACTTCGCCGAGGAGCAGAAAGCTGGCGACGAAGGACAGCAGCGGGATCGACGGTACGACGATGGCCGTGGTCCGCGCCAGGTCGAGCCGCAACACCGACTGGTACCAGACCAGCGTGCCGAGGTAGGTCAGCACAGCCCCCTGCAGCAGCAGCCATGGCCACAGCCCGTCCAGCGCGGGTCCCGGCGGGATCGTGCGGAGGCCGTCGCCGGCGATCCAAACCAGCGCAAGTAACGTTCCGCCGTAGATGAACCTGGCGCCGGAAAGCACCGTCGCGTCGGTCCCCACCAGCCCGCGTAACACGACCAGATGCGAGATCTGCCAGCACAGCGGCGTCGCCAGCAACAGCCACACGCCGCTCGACCCCGAGAAGCCTTCCGTTCCGACGGACAGCATGATGCCGGCGAGGAGCAGCAGCGTGGCGACGAGCCGTCGCGGCGTCGGGCGATGACCCAGGAACACCCAGGCGGCGAGCAACGCGTACGCCGGTTCGATCTGCAGGCACAACGCCGCCTCGATGGCGGTTGCGCGGGCGGTCCCGGCGAAAAACAGCGCGTACGCGGCGGCGGTGCCCAGAGCGCCGACCAGGGCCAGACGCGGCCCGGTGCGGGGGGCAAGGAGTTGGCCGAGTTGCCCGCGGATGCCGAGGACGATGGCCGCGCAAACGCCGGCGATCAGTGCCGCCGTCGTGGCCACGAAGGTCGAATCCGCTGCGCTCGTCGTCAGCTTGGCCACCGCCGGCACGAAGCCGCCGTTGACCGCGCACAGGCCGGCGAACAGCAAGCCCAGGCGTTCACGGCGGCGGGCGAGTTCGGTGGCAGTCATGCGGGCTCTCGGTGCGGGCGGCCGTGTAGCGGCCCGACCTGCGGTTGCGCAACCCCCGGGGCCCGCGGTTGCCGCCAACGCCGGTTCGGGATAGCAACGACTGTACAATGTTGAGGCGTATTGCGCTGGCCGTCGTGGCCCTGGTCGCTCTTGGCGTCGTTGGCCTCGGGGCGCTGTTGGTTGCGGCGCACGTCGGTATCCGTCGCGAACGGGCGCCGCTGCCGGCGCCGGCGGAGCTGAACGCGGCGGCGGCCGCGAGTGCGGCGAGCGGTCCCGTGCGGCTCTGGGTCGTCAACACGGCGTCGCAGTCGATGCCGCGCAGTGCCGTGCTCGAGCGGCGTGACGACCCGGATCCGCAGGCCCCGTTCGCCATGAGTTATCCGGCCTTCTTGCTGCAGTGGGCGGACGGCCGGATGTTGCTGGTCGACGCCGGCATGACGCGCGACGCGGCGGTGGAGTTCGGCCGCCCGGCCGAACTGCTGATCGGAGCCGGGCCGGTCGCGCCTCTGGGTTCCGTCGGCGAACGGCTCGGCAGCGCGGCGAGCAAGCTTCAGGGCATCGTCTTCACGCACCTGCACAGCGATCACGTCGGCGGTATCGCCGACGTGTGCCGGGTGAGCGCGCACCCGGTGCGCGTGCCGATGTCGCCGGCGCAGGCGCAACGGACGAACTACACCACCGCCCCTTCGCTGCGCCTGCTGACTGCGGCTCCGTGCGTGCGGCTGGATCTGCTGCGCGACGGCTCGTTGCTGCCGGTACCCGGCTTTCCGGGTGTGTTCATCATTCCGTCGGGTGGGCACACGCCGGACAGTCAGATCGTCGTGGTTTTCGTCGGTGGGCCGGACGGTCCGCGGCGCTACGCTTTCATCGGCGATCTGGTGAACGACATCGACGGCATCGAACACGACCTCCCGAAGCCGTGGATTTACCGCACGCTGATCATTCCGGAAGACGATACCCGGATGGCGGAGTTGCGCCGGTATCTGCGTGGGTTGCGCGACCAGGACGGCTTCACGCTGCTTCCGTCGCACGATCAGCGTCAGATCGAGGCTTCCGGGGTGCCGGCGTGGACGGCGCCGGCTTCTCCGGGCGGCCGGCGGGAGTCGTGATGGCGGCGACAGGCGCCGGGAGACCGGGGGCGGGACGGTCGAAGCGGCCGCGGGTGGTGCGGCGGCCTTCGGAGGCGGAGTTGACTGCCGCGCGGGTGTTGCTCACGCCGTGGCAATGGGTGACCGCGCCGCGCTTCTACGGGTTGGAGCGCGTGCCGCGCGATCGTCCGGCGCTCTTCGTCGGCAATCACACGTTGATGGGCGTCCTCGATGCGCCGCTTCTGGTGCTCGGTTTGTACGATCGGTGCGGCGTCTTCGTGCGGCCTCTCGGCGACCACATACACTTCCAGATTCCGGTGTGGCGCGACCTGTTGAGTCGCTTCGGTACTGTGGACGGCACGCGGGAGAACTGCCGTGCGCTGATGCGCGCCGGGGAATCGATCCTCGTCTTTCCGGGCGGGGGGCGCGAGGTCTTCAAGCGGCGCGGGGAGCGCTATCATCTCATCTGGAAGCAGCGCACAGGGTTCGCGCGGCTGGCGATCGAGTTCGGTTATCCGGTCGTGCCGTTTGCGGCGGTTGGGGCGGACGATTGTTTCGACATCGTCGTGGACGGTAACGACCTGATGCGCACGCCGATCGGCCCGCTGATCGAGGAATACTCGCCGCGGCCGGACACGATCCCGCCGCTGCTGCGCGGGCTCGGTCCGACGCCGCTGCCGCGTCCGGAGCGGTTTTACTTCTGGTTCGGCAAGCCGATCGAGACGAGCGCGTACAGGGGCTGTGCACGCGACGAGTCGGTGTGCTTTGCGGTGCGCGAGCGGGTCCGGCGCGCGGTGCAGACGGGCATGCGATCGTTGCAGGCGGCGCGGAGCCGCGACCCCGACCGGGAGTTGGCGGCGCGCCTCGTGCACGGCCTGCAAGCGCTCGCCGGCGGCATGCTCGGCGGGGCCACGGCGTCGGCCAAGGCCAGGGGCGGCCGCCGGTCACGGCGGGCCACGGCGGAGCGCTGAAACGACCGGGCGGGACGGTCGGGGGCGTAGGACCCTTCCCGCTGATCTCCACGGCGCGACCGGGAGAATCCTGTGTCTGCCTCTTGCGCCGGCGAGCAACCGCGGCGACGTCATCATACGCGCTGCGACGATGGCCAACGGCCACGATTCGAAGGATCCGACGCCCCTGTGTCGTTATTGTGCTCACTCGGAGGCCACGCGCCCCGAGTCCAGCGTGGGTATAGTGCCTCGATACCGAAGGCGATAGCGATACCGACCCCGAGGGGGTGGAGACCGCCGAGCAGGCGCCGAACCGGACGGGCACCCGGCGGGTGCCGGAGGAGGGAGGCCGGAACGGCATCGGATCTTTCCCGGTCGCGTCGAGGCCGCTGAGCGGCGAAGTGGTAGCGACCTTCGAATCGTGTCAGAATTCCGCTCGTGAAAGTGCGGCGGGAAGACCTTCCGGACTGGGAGCGGCTGCTGGCGGCGGAACGGCACGTCCAGCATCTCGTTCCGGGGGCGGTCCTGGTCGGCGGCACCGCAGCCGCGATTCATGCGGGGCACCGCGTGAGTATAGATGCGGATCATGTCCTCGAAGACCTCCGCGACCATTTCGACGAAGTGCTCTCGACGCTCGAGGCTGTGGCCGGTTGGCAAACCGAGCGGGTACAGCGCCCCGTGCTCATCCTCGGTCAGCTCGACGGCGTCCTGACGGGTATCCGTCAACTGCGCCGAACGCGGCCGCTGGAGACCGAAGAGAAGAGCGGCTTGCGCGTGCCGACGCTGGCGGAGATGTCACGGATCAAGGCCTGGCTGCTGGTCACCCGCCACACGGTACGCGACTATCTCGACACCGTCGTGCTCTTCGACCGGCTGGGAGACGACGGCGTGGCTGCCGCGTTGCGATCCTTCGACGACATCTACCGGCAAGCCAGCGGCGCTTCGCCGCTGGCCGAAGTGGCGGAGCGTCTGGCCGCTGCCGCACCGAAGGATCTTGCCGACATCGATCTGTGCCGCTACCGGGGCCTGCGGCCGCCGTGGAACGACTGGGCGCATGTGATCGCACGTGGCCGCTACTGGGCACCGGTGGTGGCGCGGATCGCACTGGCGGGCCCGTCATGACGGGCGCGGGGCTCGAAACTTCCCGTGCGCTGTGGAACCGGTCCGGGCTTGACCTCGAGAGCGACGAGGTTCTCGCCCAGTTACTCGACCGCGGCGAGATGGACGTTTGGCGTGCGCTTTATCGGCTGGCGCGTGCCGACCGCCATCTGCGCGCGCGCATCGAGCGTATCGTGCTGACCGTGCCGCTGCCACTGCCCCGGTTCTGGTTGGCCGCCCTGGCCAGCCTCGGAGAGCCGGTCGACCTCGGCGCGGCCGTGCCGGACTACTACCGGGAAACCGGAGTGTGATGGCATCCGCCGTGCCGTGGCCTTCTCGGCTCGGACTTCACTGCCGGCGCCGCGCCGACCGTGATCCATCCTGCGAGGGAGTTGCCCACCTCTCAGCGGTTGGCGAGCGTTCGAAAGCCCTTCCCGCGCAGCAGGCGTTCGTCGGCAGTGACCAACGTCAGCTCGTAGACATCCGCCGTCGCCGCGAGAAACCGGTCGGCTGGGTCCTCATGCTCGACGCGCACCGAACGGCTGCGCGCCGCCACCTCGCGGGTGAGTGCCGCGTCGTGCATGGGCACGCGCGCGAGGGCCGCATCCACCCATTCGGCTGGCGCCGTCCCGTCGTGGACGTGCACGCGGCCGCGCTCGGCGAGCAGCAGGAACTCCCAGATACTGATCGGTGAGAGCCAGAGCTGGTTGCGCTCGTCGGCGAGCGCGGCGGCCACCCGCC
>JAKLJW010000032.1:17576-63347 GCA_023150935.1 Candidatus Binatia bacterium
AAGATTCACTCGAGCACTTCCCAGGTCGCCAGCTCGTCGGACGGCGCTACGATGTCCCCCCGGATTTCGAGCGTCCCGCGCAACGAGCCCAGCCACTCGCGCTGCGGGCGTTCCGGAGACGGAGGGACGATGTCGGCGACGGGCTTCCCGAAGCGCGTGACGCGCAACGGCCGACCCGTGCGCCGCACGCGCTCCAGGGTTGCCAGGCAGGTCGCCTTGAACTTCGAAATCGCCATTTCGTCCATGCGATGGTTCTTGCCATGGTCTCTGCCCATGGTCAATCAGATCGCCGCGGTTTCTTCTTCGATGGTCGCGAGAAAGCGCACCCGGCCGCCGCCAGCAAGCTCACTTTCCAGCGCCCCCGGCACGTCGCGCTCGGTGATTAGGGCGGATGAAAGTCCGCCTGGTCGAAGGCCTCTCGAGGGCGCGTGGCCGCCAGGGCCGCCAGGGCGGCGGCGCTGCTACGCATCCTCGATCCGGCGCTGGCGACCCGCTTTCCGGACTCGCGATTGGAATAGACTATTATCGGCCGCTATAAAGACGGAATGCGAACTCTCACGATCACTGAGGCCAAGAAAAATCTCGGTCGGTGGCTGTCGGCGGCGGCGGCGGGAGAGGATATCGGTATCATCGCCGGCGCCGACATCATCGCTCTGCGTAAGGTCGAGGTTGAGTCGACCGACTACGCGCAACGCGAGTACGGCGCCGGCGCGGCGGAAGTCGAGGCGGTCTCCCGCGAGGTAGACGCGCAGTACAGAAGGCTGCGCCGGAGCGGCAAACTCGTCACCGTGACGGCAACCGAACTGCGGAAGCTCCTTGGCTAAGGCTCTGTCGATCGACCCGGCGGTGCTCGCGCATTTGCGCAAGTTACCGCGCCGCGAGCGTGTTGAGCATCTGCTCGTGCTCTGCGACCTCCTTGAGGCTTTCGGACGCCCGCATGCTCACGGTGGGTTGGGCGTGCGCAAGTTGGGCGCCGGGCTTTTCGAATGCCGGGTGGGTCTGGGCAAACGCTTCGTGTTCCAGGACCGCCGCGAAGAGCTGTTCGTGTTCTTCTGCGGCAGTCACGACGAGGTAGGGGCGTTGCTGCGCCGGCAGCGGTAATGCGGGGGGAGGGCGTGCCTCAGGGTACCTGCTGCGTGTGGATCGTCCCGTCCTGGCCGTCGGCATAGAATCCGTCGCCGCCGAGGGCGCTGACGTTGGCGAGGGGCAGCGTGAACAGGCTGGTGTAACCGATCGCCACGCGACCGCCGCCGCCGCCGACGTTGTTCGCACCGTTCTTGGTGCCGCCATCGGCGCGAATCTGTCCGCTGCCGGTCAACTGCCCGACGCGCAGATTGATCGTACCCCCGCTGCCCATACCGGAACGCGAGTCGGGAGCCTGAGCGCCATTGGCGCGCAGCACGCCGTCGTTGGCGAGCGTGTTGGCCACCAGCAGAACGCGCCCGCCGCCGTCGCCGCCGTCAGAGTGGCCCTCGGCGCCGCCGCCGCTGCCGAGATCGCGCGGGTCGGTCAGACTGCCGTAAGTGGCGCCCGGCAACTCTGAGATCCCCGTATCATGCCCGCCGAGCCCACCGTGACTGCCGCCGTTGCGCCGACCCGATCCGTAAGCGTTCCCCAGCGTCCGGCCCGCCTCGTCGTAGTTCTGCCCGCCAATGTAGCCGCGCCCGGTCACCTCGATCCGGCTGCCGGCATCGATCGTTACCGCGTCCGCCGTCACCGACAGCTCCGCTTCGTACTGCGTATCGGTCTCCGGATGCGTCAGCAGCGCGAACTCTGCCAGCTCCAGCGTGTCGTTGACCACCAGCGCATCGCCCACCACCAGATTGCCGCCACGACGGAAACGCAGGTTGTCGAACTGCCAGTGCCCGGCGTACTCCAACCCCACACCCGCCACCGCCGCGAACGCCACCCCGTGCTCGTTCGGCGTCGCCACCGTGATGTCGGTGGCGGTGTTGCTCAGAATCCGGAACGTCTCGGCCTGCGTGCGGTCCGGGTTCAACCGCAACCCCACCAGCGCATTGGGCAGGAACGGCGCAATCGTCCCGTCCACCGTCAGCGTGTCCGCAGTCACCGCCGCCGCGGTCCCCGGGCCGATCAGGTGCAGTGGCGTCGAGTTGGGCGCGGTCTGGCTCGACTCGTTATCGTCGACGATCAGATCGCCATCGACCTGACCCGCCAGCGCCACGTACACCGTTCCGGCACTGCCCGCCGGCGAATCGTAGAAACCGCGGCCCCGCCATGCGGTCACGTTGCGCAAAGCGTTCAGATCGGACAGCGCGTCGACGAAGTCCGCGTACAGCGCCACCCGACCGCCGCCGCCACCGATGTTGTTAGCACCGTTCTTGTTCCCGCCGTTGGCGCTGATGGTGCCGGCACCGGCCAGCCGCGAGGTGGCGATCCATACCGAACCGCCGGCGCCCATCCCCGCCCGACTGTCCGTGGTTGTTGCCCCGTCGGCGCGAACCGCACCGTCCACCACCACGGCATCGGTGGCGACGATGCGCACATATCCGCCGCCGTCGCCGCCGTCGGTGTGGCCGTCCGCGCCGCCGCCGCCGCCGAGACGGTCGGGCTGGCGTGGATCGCCGTAGACCGCCCCCGGCTGTTCGCCGATCGCGCCGTCGTGCGCACCGAGGCCGCCGTGACTGCCGCCGTTGCGCCGCCCCGAGCCCGCGATGTTGCCCAGGGTCATGCCCGGCTCGTCGTACGCACGGCCGCCGCGATACCCGCGACCGGTCACGTCGATCGCACTGCCGGCCTCCACCTCCACCCGCGCCGCATTGATCTGCAGGCCGGCGACGTCCTCGCTCGGATGCGTGAGGACCGAGTTGCCGCGTAACCGCAAGGTACCGGTCAGATCGATCATACCCAGAGCGACGACCCGGGCGTTGTTCTGCAGCGTGAGCCCGTCGAACGTCTGACCCGGCGGGAGAATCAGGTTGGTAAACGGAGCCCCCGGGGTCGTGCCGTTGATGACCAATTCGCCGTTGGGTTCCGACTCCTGCTTGAGGAAGACCGTGCCGTCGGCGCCGTCGGCATAGAATCCGTCGCCGCCGCGCGCCGTGATCCGAGCGGGATCGTACGTCGCTGCATCAAGGTACCGCACGGCGATACGGCCGCCACCGCCGCCGACGTTATTGGCCCCGTTCTTCGTTCCGCCGTCGGCCTCGATGGTTCCTCTGCCCGAGAGCGTGCGGGTGCGGACATTGATGCCGCCGCCGCTGCCCATACCGGAGCGCGAGTCGGGCGCCGTGCCACCGTCGGCGCGAACCGTGCCGTCGACGACGACGTTGATTACACCGGCGAGTGCCAGTCCGCCGCCGTCGCCGCCGTCGGCGTGGCCTTCCGCGCCGCCGCCGCTGCCGAGATCCAGCGGTTCGGTAAGGTCTCCGTAAACGGGTCCGGGCTGCTCGCTGACCGCCGGGTCGTGGCCGCCCAGCCCACCGTAGCTGCCGCCGTTGCGCCGCCCCGAACCCGGCTGATTCCCGGCCGTGCGGCCCGCCTCGTCGTAGTTCCGTCCGCCAACGTATCCGCGACCGGTGACGTCCACGCGACTGGTGGCATCGACGGTGAGGGTCCATGCCGAGACATCGAGCCGGTATTCGGTCGTCGTGTCGGTAAGCCGGTGCGTGAGCACGGCGCCGTTGAGTAACTCGACGTTGCGGAAGGTGCGCGTTCCATCGACGGTCACGGTCGCGCCGTCGATGCGCAGGTTCTGGTCGTCGAGGCTGGCGTCAAAGATGTCTGTGGCGCTGTTGATCACGGTCACGGGTGCACCGGTGGCAAACGTCGCCGTGGCGCCGGAATCGCCAATGATCTCGTTCGAGCCATCGCGCGGGAACGGCTCGCGGTTTCCGGCCTGATCGACGCCGACCGTAACGAATTCGTACGCGCCGTCGCCGCCCATCCGAGTCGAGTCGAAGGCGATCGTCCCCATGTTGCCGCTTTGCGGGAAGTACTCTCCGTCCGCGGTGCCGGTGGGGCCGGTGTAGCGGTTGAACGTGCCGATGCCGTTGCGCCGGAAGTACAGCTCGACGTGATTCAGGTCGGCGAGACCGTCGGCCACGTCGTAGGTTACGGTAGTCGTCGTGCCGGCGCCCGGTGGCGCGACCGCGGTTACAACCGTCGCAGGCGGCGTGATGTCGGCGTCGCTGATAACGATGCCGACCGGCACCGACACAGCTTCGTTGCCGGCGGCATCGCGAGCATACGCGCGAACGATCAGGTCGGGCGCGGTGAGGCCGTACGGAATATTGATCGCGAAATCGGCCCCGGCCGGCGTGCTCGCCGGCGCGATGGTCTGGCTGCCCGAGGTAGTGAACGACCCCGTGGTTTCGAAACGAATGCGGTCGACAGCGACCGCATCGGTCGCCGATACGCTGAGCGTGACCGTATCGCCGAAATTCACCAGCGTACCGGGGGCCGGCGCCGTTATGGTCACGGCGGGAGCCGTCTGGTCGACGACCGTCAGGGTGCGGGTGGCGTCCACCGAGACGTTGCCGCTGCCGTCGATGGCGCGCACCGTCAGGGTGACGGTACCGCCGACCGGCGCCGCGTTCGACACGCTGAACGAGAAGCTCTGGGTGGTGGCGGCAGTAGCGGCGACCTGGCGGCTGTCGCTGAACGTCGTGGCGCCGGAGACATCCAGCTCGACGCGCACGACGCCGCTGCCGACGTCGTTGGCCTGCACGTTGACGGTAACCAGGTCTCCACGTTCGACCTGCGTGCCAGCGGCTGGGCTGAGGAACTGCACGGTGGGATCCGGGTCGGCGGCAACCACGGTGACGGGCACGACGATCGGCGGCAGTCCGGGCACCGACACGAACAGCGACGTCGCGCCGTTGGCTTTGGCGGTCACGAGACCGGAGGAGTTGACGGTGGCTACCGCTGCATCGGCCATCGCGAACGCTGCACCGGTGTTGCCGACTTGCGTGTTGCCGTCGCTGAAGTGCCGGGTGACTGTAAGGGTCACGGTCTCGTTGAGGAATGTTAGATCGACGGGCGATGGCGACACCGAGATCGAGTCGAGGGTGACCACGGCCACGGTGACCAGTGCCGTCGCTTGCATGCCGAGCGCCGTTGCCGCGATCGTTGCCTGGCCGTTGGCGAGCGCCCGTACCCGCCCCGTCGAGGTTACCGAGGCGACGCCGCCGTTGTTCGAGGAAAACGTCGATTGCCCCGTCACGTTGGCGGTGGTGCCGCCGACGTAGAAGGCGGTGACCGTCAGATCCTGCGTGGCGTTGGGCGTGACGAGTGTAACGGCGTTGGGCGTGACCTCGATACGATCGAGGACCGGCGGGGCCGGCACGACGGCCTGGGTCGGCGGGCTCGGCTGCTGCGAGGTGGCGAAGTCGAAGGCGACGGCGGACAGCACGTCGCCGGCGTCGGCATCGATGTTGGCGGTCCACGCGCCGCCGGCGTTGGCGAATACGGTGACGAGGAATCCGCGCGTCGCATTGGAGAGATCGACACGCGCAAACGGCACGGTTGTCCCGTCGACCCGCACGACATTACCGGCGGGGACCGAGACGTTGGTGACGATCGGTGCCGGCGGCGGTGGGCCGTTGGGGAGATCGACGACCGCGAAGTCGACGTACGAAGCCGGATTGGTCGGATCGTTGGACGTGCCGAGCAGGTTGGTGGCGATCAAGAACAATCGGTGCGTGCCCAGGTTCAGACTGGCCGTGTCGATCGTAGCCGCGCCGAGGGTCCCGGCCAGGGGCGCCCCCTGGGGGTCGTCGACGAAGAACTGTAACGACTGGATGCCGACCGGATCGCTGGCGCTGCCCTGCACGTTGAACCGCGCGCCGGTGATGTACTGAGCGCCGTGGGTGGTGCCGGCGAAGGCGACGGCCGGCTCGTTCGGGTTATCGGCGAGGGTGAACTGCAACGTGTCTTCGCCGGTCTGGCCGAGGCCGTCGGTGGCGACGGCGCGCACGGTGTGGGGACCGAGCGGTAGGCCGAGCGTGCCGAGCGTGGTCTTGTACGGCGCGACGGTCAGGGTCGCGAACGGTTGCGCTGCGGCATCGAGGAAGTAGGCGACGTTGCGCCCGCCCGCCGACAGACTGAGCGGGACCAGCTCGATCGAAATACCGTGGAGAACGTCCTGGGCCGGATCGGCGGGTAGGACGATGGTCGGCGGCGCGGCCGAGGCGGCGACGATGATGGCGATGGTCGCGTCCTGGAGATTGCCGGCGCCGTCGAACGCGGTCGCCTTGTATTGGTAAGTGTGGCCCGGAACGAGATTTCCCGAGTCGATGACGAAGATGGTCGGCCCGGGCGTTGCGCCGAAGATGCTCTTCTGGTCGACGAAGCGGAATGTGGCGTCCTGGACGTTCGTGTCGAGTTCTCGCAGTTCGACGCGGGCGACGCCGGTGCCCTGGTCGGTGGCGTAGGCGTCGATACGCACGAGCTGCCCGGGGATGACGTATGTCGGGTCGACACCCGGTTCGATCGACAGGGTGAGGGTTGGGGGGGTGACGTCGTTGGTCGGACTCGTGGTGGTGAACGTGCTGGTCCACTGATTGAAGAGCGCGTTGCCCTGCAGGTCGCGGATCTCCTGCATGACCACGACGCTGTACTCGGAATTGCCGGCGAGGCGGTTGGTGATGCCATCGGTCACCTGCCAGATGGCGACTGTGGCGTTGTTGACCTCGGCGAGCCGCAGCTGACCGGGAACGACGGCCCCGGAGGGGTCGAATACCTTGAAGGTGCCGTTGGTGCCGATGGTGATCGTGCCGGTATTCATGCGTTCGCTGAAGAACGCCACCACCGGCGAGTCGATGCCGATGCCGTTGGCGTTAGGGAAAGGCAGGACGTGTACGGTCGGGATGCCTTCGGGAGCGGAGCGGTCGGCCGGGTGTTTACCGACCACGCAGCCGATATTGCCGACGAGGACTTCGAGGGTGATGTTCTGGTCGCTGACCCCGACGCAGGAGGAGATGTTCCCGCTCATCAGCGGGTTGATGGTGAAGACCTCGCGGGCGACGTCGCCGGGAAAGAGGTGCTTGAGGTTTCGGGTGAGCGGACCGGGAACGACCGTGCACACGGGATCCTGCTGCGGGTCGGTAGGGGCAACGCAGTCGACGAACTGGGCGTCGCCGCCGACATCGAGGTCGAGGCTGGCGAACAGGGCGGGGGAGTCGCCGATGTTGGCGATCTCGACGGTCAGCTCGTACGGCACATTATCCTGCACACTGTCCGGGTGCAGGAGGCGCACGCGGAAGGCCGGCGGTCCCTTGACGTCGACGGCGGTCTCGGCCGAGCCGTTGAACGGAATCGGGGCGTCGGCCGGAATACCCGGCCCGGTGACGAAGCCGCCGAAGTTGACGCGCACGCGCTTATTCCCGATAGCGTCGCCGCGGAAGATAAACTCGCGCTCCTTCTGTCCGGGAGCCAGCGGATCGCCGGGCAGGATGTCGTCGAAAGCTACGGTACCGTCGAGGGGCAACGTCGGAGACAGCCCGCCGTCGGGGAACTCGATGTTCGCCTTCACGCTGCTCAACGTGAAGATGCCGGAGGTGTTCATCAGCAGCAGGCGCGCGCTGAAGAACTCTTTCAGGCTCTTGACGCTGCCCTGAATGATGATGACGCCGGGGATGCGCGGCGGTGGCAGGTCGGGGGGGCCGGGGAGAACTTCGTCGAACACGACAATCGTGATCTGGCGCGGATTCGGCTTGCCGCCGCCGCTGTCTTGCGGCAGCTTGATGATCTCGTAACCGGTGGGTTCGGCTTTCGGAAAGGCGATGGGCAGCTCGACGGGTACGTCCTCGCCCGCAATGGTGAGCACGATACTGAACGTCGAGACGTTGAAGTTGTCGGGATCGTCGATGTCGATGACGCCGTCGTTGACGAGCTGGATGACGCGTTCCGGCGGCAGCGGCTCGGCGACGATGCGCGACACCACGACCGAGTCGAGCGACAGTTGCGTGATCGAGATGTCGCGGGTGTGTACGTTGCCGGCATCGTCGGTGGCGGCGACCGTGAAGGTGTTGACGCTGTTCTTCTTCAGCGAAACGTTCGGGAAGGCGAAACTGCCGTCGGGTGCGGGCGCGATCGGGCCCCGCCGCTCGGGGCCGGTCAGCGTGATCTGCGGCGCCGCATGGGCGCCAGTTGCAGCTCCGGCGGCGATGACCAAGGCGGCGCACAACGACACCAGAGCCCCCGGGTAGGGGCGGCGTGCCGCACGTATCTGTAAGCCGCGCGGGGTCATGCTGGGCTCAGAAGAACTCCGGCAGGATAGTGGCGCCGAACTGCGCGGTGGAGATTGCCCTGGCCTCCCACGACTCGGCCCCCGTGTTCTGATCGCGCACCTTGAAGCGAATCAGGGCGCGCTTGCCGTACGGGCCTTCCGAGTTGGTCCCGGCCATGAACACGCGCCCCCGGGTCGGCCGCAGCGTCACCGCCACCTCGCGGCCGATGATGTCGACCTTGACGTCCGTGGTGTCCGTCGAGTAGCGCCCGACGATCGGGATATCGAACGGGACGTAGCCATCGGGGGTTGAGACGATGTAGCGCTGCTCCCAGGTGTCGAGCTCGATGTCGCCCGGCTGATTGAGGCCAACCTTGATTAAGAAGGCCCGGTCGTCGAGTTCCTGATTCGAGGCAATCGTCGGCATGTAGTCGCCGGCGAGGGCATCGAGATCGGCCTGCGCGAGCAGGTAAACCTCGCCGCTGGCCCAGTCGGCGAAGAACAGGTTGGCGCTGGAGTCGAGGGCCAGACCCGAGAAGCGCCGGCCGGGCACCTGAACGATCTTGCGGACCTCGCCGATTCCGTCCGCGTCGCTGTCGAAGATCACGTAGATCGACTCCTCGTCGGAGAGGTAGAGCTTGCGCAGGCCGCTGACGAAGAACGTGCGATCGCGGGGGTCGACCTCCATGTCGCTCGGGCCGGTGAACTGGAAGTTGGGATGTTCGGCGTACACCTGCCCGACGATGCGATCGCGGTTCTGCCCGTTCACGAACGACGGGTGCATGTCGGCAAGGTGCGTCGGCACGCGCAGTATGCGGTTAGTGGGGGTGAGGTTCGGATCGAAAAAGTTCGGGTTGTCCAGGTTGGCGACGAAGAGGTCCTCGACGAACCCGTAGGTCGGGTCGGCGTAGTCGCCGATCTCCATGGCGACAGGTTGGCACGAGCGGCCGAACTGGAGTTGGAGGCTGTAGTAGTTGACCGAGCCGAGGTGCTCGCGCTGCACGGGTTCGCCGGCGTAGCGGAACAGGCGGCCGCCGAAGCGGGTGTTGGAGTTGGCGTTGTTCAAATAGACGGCGCCCTTGGCGTCGATGGCGAGCAGTTCCGACGGGAACCCGGCCCACATCGACTCGACATCCGGCAGCGAGAAGGGGTACTCGCGCACCAGCGAGCCCCCTGCCGGATTGTTCGGGTCCGGTTCGGGGCGGAAGAACGCCAGGACGTTGTTGCTGTCGGGGTCGGGCTCGAATTGGGCAGCGAAGAGTCCGCCGCCGGGTGCCTGCACGCGCCGCGTGAGCAGGCCGAGTGGGTCGCGCGATGTCAGCCAGCGTGCGGCGCGCTGCCGCAGACCGCGGGCATCGAAGATCACCTCGCCGCCATCGCTGACGAGCAGCGGATCGCGCAGGCGCCAGAAAGGGCCAAGCGCCAGTTCCGGGAGCGGTTGCATGCTGGTCTCATCCGGCAGCGGCTCGTCCGGGAAGCGAGGGAGTACGGGATGAGCGGCGGCAAACATGGTGGGGCGCTCGGGTGCCGGCAGGAAGGCGATGCCAGGGAGCATGCGAATGTCGATCTGGCCGTTGGTCCTTGTGACCTCGATAAAGGCCGAGAACTCACTGCGCAGAATGTCGATGCCTTCGCGATGGTTCCATACCGCCTCACCGACATCGGGCAGTGCGCCGAGCACCTCGCCGCCCATGCTGACGACGCCGCGCTTGATGGTGCCCTTCCATCCCTGCGCCGACACGACGTTGCGGGTTGCGCCGCTCACCTGCGATTCGAGTTTCGGGATCTTGCTCTCGGCGTTGGCCAGGGCCGCATCCGCCGTTTCCTTCAGCGCACGCTCCTGGTTGAGCCGCGCCACCTGCGCTTCCCGTTTCGCTGCCTCGATCTCGTTGTGCGTCTCTCGGATCCGCTTCTCGGTATCGTGGATGTCCTGCGTGACTTGCTGAATCGCGCCCACATCTATGAACGACTCCTGCATGGCGTGGCGGGCTGCGGCACGGGCGGGCGCGATGACGGATGCCTCCGCGCGCAAGAGCCCGTCGCTGTGCGCCTCCATGGCGGCGGCCGCCTGGTCGAGTTCGTCGATGAAGGGTGTCAGATCATCGAAGGCTCCCACCTGTCCGGGAATACCGATTTCCTGCAGCGGACCCGGCAACGGATCGACGATCCCATTCGCAGAGATTTGCGGAAGGGGCGGTACGTCGATGCGAGTGGTCATATTCGTGCTGATGACGCCTCCCTGCTGTCGGGCGAGTTCTTGCGCGGCGAGCAGGGTGCTCTTAGCTCGCTGAATCTGCTCCAGGGCGGCCGCTCTGAGGGCCTTCGCCTTCTGCAACTGCCGGAAATTCAGTTCTTGCGCAGCCCAGGCGTTGAACTTGGCGCGTGCGATCAAGTGGTCCTGGGCGAACGAGAATGCCTGGTCGATGCGCTGCCCGCGCGGTGTCCCCGGGTCGGTCAATTCCTGTAGCACCTCGGCTGCCGGGCGGTCAGCGTTGTTGGCTTCCTCCAGGAAGGCCGCGGTTTCGGTCACGACGGTCTGCTCGCCGATGAGCGTCGCGGCCCCGTTGGCCAGCCGCTTCCGCTCGGTGCGCATCGCCCGCAGATTGTTCTCCAGGTCGATCCGTTCGCGGGCCAGGCGCATCTCGATCGTCGTACGTTCGATGGGGGTATTCCGCAGCAACTGGACCTGCGTTTCGGCATCGATCTGAGCTACGCGGAGGCGTTCGACCTGATCGAGCAAGGCGGCTTCGGTGCTGGCCTGGTTGCCGGGCGCCTCGAAGAGCAGGTCGAGCCAGGGGGGCACGCTGAACGGAGGTGGCGGAACGTTCAGGTCCGGATAGATCACCCCGATGTTCGCCCTGTCAGGGTCCGCGTGGTTGACGCTGCGATAGAACTGGACGGTGAGGACACGGAAGTAGTTCGGCCCCTCGCCGAGCGACGTGGCGGGAACCTCGAACTGGTATTCCTCGGGCGAGGCGCCGACCGGCAACACGTGGCGCGAGACCAGCGTGCCGCGGTCGAGGTTGGTCACGTCGGGACCGGGGAAGCGCCAGAGGTGGTAGCGGAAGTCGAGCAGTTCCGGCCGCACGCCGTTGCCGTAGCTCATCACGGTGGTGTTCAGGCCGGTGTACGTTTGACCGGCGCGCGCGAGGCGGTCGGCTTCGAGATCGGAGTCGGAGCGCCGGAAGCGAATCAACACCTTTTCGCGGTTGGGTCCGGAGACGGCGCTCTGCATCTGCGCCGCTTGCGGAGTCAGGTTCCGCACCAGGTTGTCGTCGCGGAAGTAGGCCGCGGTCATCTTGATCAGGAACGAGATCAGGAACCCACCGAACAAGACGGCTATGATCAACGGCGCCAGCGCAAAGGTCGCTGCCCCGCCGGTCATCAGCACGGCCAGACCCCCGATGGCGGCGGCCCCGGCCAGGCCAATGAAGGCGTTCTGCGCCGCCTGACCGCCGATTTCCAGACCGCGTTCCGAGAACAGGGCCCGGATGCGCGGTAGGCCGCTCGACGGCAGCGGGGCGTTCTGGGCGTAGGCGGGTGAAACCAGCAGACCGGCCAGCACGCCGCGCGTCGCTCCGAGCACGGCGGCGAGGTGGGTATCGGCAGGCAACTCCACTGCCGCCGTTTGCATGAATGTGTCGGGATCCAACCCGTGGTCGACCAGCACCTGATCGGGGTCCTGGCCGTCGAGAACCAGCAGGCGGTCGATGGCATGGCTGAGCTCGGCCTCGTAGGTTGCGAGGAAGCTCATGACGATGAGGAATGCCTGCAGGTGATTGAGGGGCGTTTCCGGCGTCAGGCGCGGGGGCGCGGACGACAGGTTGACGCCGTCGTTGAACACGACAATGGCGAGTGCGTTGGCCGGGTTGTTGGGGTCCGCCCAGGCCCGGTCGACGACCCGCTGGAGCTGGCGCAACAGGAAGTCCAGAGTCAGGTTAGCGAAGATCCAGCCGAAGCTGCCCTGCAGGATGGTTGCCACTTCGCGCAGCGTGTAGTTGTCGCCGTTGACGAGGCGCCGCGCGAAGCGATCGAGGGCAAGGGGCGTCAGGCTGAACAGGCCCGGCCCGGTCATGTTCGGATTGATCTGATTGCCGCCCTCGTCGATGACGCCCGCATCCGACCCGCCGACGGCGAGGATTGTGTCGCCGATCACGGCCCGCGCCTGTTCGACGCTCAGGCGGCCGTTCTTGTCCGCCGCTCCGCGATCGAGCACGCTGGCCAGGGTCGCGGCGCGCGGCAGGGTCCCGCCGGGATTGAAGGGCCGCGCCAGCGCGTCCATGGCGATCGGCTCCGGGAGGTCGAAATCGCGGTGGATGCCGATGGCGATGTCGAGCGGGGTGACGCGGTAGTTGGGCGCGGTTGCAACCAGCACCTGCGGACCGGGTGGGACGTTGTCGAGCGTGAACTGACCAAGCGGATCGGTGACGGCGGACAGCGGCGTGCCGTTCATGGTGACGCGCGCGCCGACGATCGGCAATTGGGTGAAGCCGTCGACCACCGTGCCGCGCACCCGCGCCGCGCCGGGCTCGACGCGGAACGCAACTACGGACGGCACCGGTCCGTTGGGGTCGCGCAGCAGGACGCTGTGCGCACCGAGCGGCGCGTCGACGGCGGCGAGAACTGTCGCCCGCAGGTGCGTCGGCGACTGCACGTCCACCGACTCGACCGTAATTCCCGCACCGAAGTCGAGCGCGGTCGATCCGGTCTGGAAATCCGTGTTGTAACCGGTGACGTCGACGACCAGACGACGACCCTGACGGATGTTGGTCGGACTCAGACCCACCAGCAACGGCGGGCTCGGGCGGGGCTGCGTCTGTACCTGGCCGGTTACGGATCCGCCGATGGTCTGCGCGCTGCGGAACGTCGGGCTTTCGGGTTCGTCGACGACAAGGTCCACCGCACCCGGCGCGGGCTGGACCTCGTTCACCGTGATCGACACCGTCGTCTGCACGGCTTCGCGCCCGTCGGTAACCTCGATGGTGACGCCGTGTACGCCGGCTTCGCCGGGTCCGGGCCGGAAGACGAACTGACGATTAAGCTCGTCGAAGACGGCGTTCGCGAGCGTCAATCCCGGGGCCGAGAAGCGCAGCTCGTCGCCGTCGGCGTCGGTGGCCGAAACCGGCAAGCGCAGCTCGCCGCCGGTATCGACTTGCTGGGCGGCGATCGGATCGAAGACGGGCGCCGTATTGGCCCGCGTGACGGTGATGCGAATGGGATTGAGATCTCGCATGTCGCCGAACAGGGCCTCGACGCCGACATCGAAGACGCCCTCCTGAGCGATGGTCGGGGTGAAGCGGAAGGTCCCGCCGTCAACGAGGGCGTTTTCGGGCAGCGGGACGATGCGGAACACGGCCTGTGGATGGTTGGCGACGAGCGGGATGTCCAGGGTGTCCCCGACCGCCACGACGAACGACCCGGTCGGCGATACGAGGTCGAGGGGCTGGTCGATGACCTTGAGCATGTAGCTCTGGCTGTCCGCCGCGCCGCCGGCGTCGGTTGCCCGCACCGCAACTTCGAATGCGCCGGAGGTGCCGGGCGGCGGTGTCCAGTTCACTTGTCCCGACTGCGGATCTATCGCCATGCCCGCGGGCGGGGTACCCGCGAGGGCGAAAGATACGGGCTGGCCTTCCGGATCGAAGGCGTCGACATCGTAAACGTAGGCCGCGCCGGCCTGCGCGTGCTGTCCCGGGAAGGAGGTGATTTCCGGTGGGTCGTTGTAGTCGGCGACGGTCACGGTGAAGGACTGCGTGGTCGAGGCGCCGCCGGCATCGGAGGCGCGGATCGCGACCGGATGCGGACCGATCTGGTCGGTAGTCGGTCTCCAGTGCACGAAGCCGCTGTCGGCGCTGACCGACATTCCACGCGGAGCGGTGTCGAGCGCGAAGGCGATGGTTTCGCCCTCGGGGTCGGTGGCGGCGACCTGATAGCCGTAAATATGATCTTCGAGCGCGTCGGTGAGCGGTTCGGAGGTAATCGCCGGCGGCTGACTCGCCGGTGTGGCTGTCGCCGTCTCGGTGGGGGTTGCGGTCGGCGTATCGGTCGGAGTCGGCGTTTCGGTGGGTGTCGCCGTCGCAGTATCGGTGGGTGTGGCGGTCGCGGTGTCGGTGGGGGTCGTCGTGGCCGTGTCGGTCGGCGTTACTGTCGGTGTCAGCGTCGGTGACGCTGTGGCTGTGTCGCTGGGCGTTGCGGTCGGGGTGTCGGTAGCGGTGGCGGTCGGGGTATGCGTGGGTGGTGCGGTGGGGCTGTGCGTCGGCGACAGGGTTGCGGTGCGGGTTGGCGTGAAGGTGGGGGTAGCAGAGCGCCAGTCCTTGCGCGTGTTGGTTGCCCTGGGTGTGGGGGTGGCCGAGCGCCATTCTTTGCGCGTGTTGGTTGCCACGGGCGTGGGTGTAGCCGAGGTGTTGTGGGTGCCGGTCGCTCGGGCGGTTGGGGTGGCGGTTGGCGGTGGGGCTGGACCGATGACCATCACTCTGACGGGGAGAAACACTCGGCGCGTGAGGCCGCGAAGCGATACTGACGCTCGCAGGTCGAGGGCGTTCGGATCGGCGACTTCCGCGGTGAACCGGAGCGAGAACACCCGATCGCCGGCCGCCTGGTCGCCGTGCGAGCCGTCGTCGTACATGCGGCCGAGATTGCGCATCAGGCTGCCGCCTTTTAGCTGCACCAGATAGACGCCGGTGGCGATCACCGGCCCGGCAATGTGGGTCGTCGCCAGCATTTCGGTCGGCACGTCGCCGCCGGCGGCGAGGGCGCGCTGGACGAGGGGGGCGGGCACGGCGAGAAGACCGGCCAGGATCGCCGCCGCGACGCGTGCAGGGAGTCCCCAGCGCCGTTTCATACGCTCACGTCCGCGGTCGGGCTGGCGTGCCGGGGCCCGTATTCACGGCAACCGGACCGTGGGTTCGGTAGAGAAGCGCCCGCTCCTGTCCGCCTGCGGATCGTCCGCCGCGCCTGAAGGGCGAGAGAATTGAGCCTTTGGATCGTCGCTACCCCCTGACCAAGGCCGATGTGTTGATGCTTTCCGTTCGCACGATTGCACCCGGCACAGCATAAGAAAAGTGAATTTTGACTCGACGCCATGGGCGCAGGCGGTTGCGGATCGCCCCCTGCCGGTCCCGCGTCATCGGGATATCCTCCCCCTGCAACGATCTACCGACAGCTGCGGTATACGAAAGATGCGAAGCCGGGGTCAAACAGCGCGGCCACCAACACGGTTTTCGCCACCCCTTGCCCCGGGGCTGCCGAGCATCCGTTAGGGCCGGATTGTGGACTCGCCGCGTGCTCTCGCAAAGCCCGGGAGTCCAGTCCGGCGGGAGTCCCGCGCCTGTTCTGGACTTCGAGAGCTGACGGGCGTAGCGTCGCACCATGAGCGTACAGCCAATCATCGAAACGTTCCGGAGATTGTCCACGGCCGACAAGCTCCGCTTGGTCCAGGAGCTGTGGGATGAGATCGCCGAGGAAGCGGCCCACCTTCCCCTCACGGAATCGCAGCGTCGTGTGCTTGACGAGCGGATCGACGAACACGAGGGAAATCCCCATGACGTCGAGCCATGGGAAGAAGCCCGCGACGACATCCTGCGCAAGCTGTGAAGTACCGGCTGGTCGTTCGACACCCGGCGAAAGCAGACATTCGCGCCGCTGCCCGGCGGTACGAGTGGCAGCAGCCCGGGCTCGGACGAGCCTTTGTCGTCCAGGTGGACACGGCGTTGAGTCGCGTCGCCGAAAATCCCCTCCAGTACCGGGTGCTCTATCGAAAGGCGCGCCGGGCCATTGTCCGCCGGTTTCCATACGGTGTGTTCTATCGGGTCGAGGCAAGCGACATTGTCGTGTTCTGTGTGAGCCACCTGCACCGGAGCGAGGCGTCCTGGAAGTCTCGCGCCGACCGACAATAGGCGCGCCGAGCCGACCGCCCCGCCGGGTTGTCGACGTTGTTCCGGCGTCGCGGTTTGCCCCATGCTCGCGATCTGGTAAGCAACGCGCGCCGAGTCGGGAGGGAATGCTCGGGCATGGACGAACGCCGCACGACGCGTCAGGAGCTGAAGACCGGCGTCGCCGTCTCCGCGGGGAAGGCGCACCGGCTGATGCTGGTGGCCGAAGCGGTCAGGTTGCGTCTGATCGGCATGCACTTCGAGACCAACAAGAACTTCCTCCTGCCGGCGGCGATGCGCGGCATTCGCGCGGTCGTGGACGTATACCGTGAGCACCCCGGTGCCGAGCTGCTCGTCGTCGGGCACACCGACCGCTCCGGCGACCCCGGTATCAACGATCCCCTGTCGATCGAGCGCGGCGAGGCGGTGGCGGCGTTTCTGCGCGACGACGTCGATGCCTGGCTGGCGCGCTACGAGTCGAATGTCTCCGGGGCGAAACGCTGGGGTGCGCGTGAGGATCGGCTCATGCTTCAGTCGCTCCCCGATGCTTCTTCTCGGCCGGCGGGAAGCGACGCCGTGCGGTGGTTTCAGGAGACGCGCGGTCTGGGCGTCGATGGCATCGCCGGAACGCAGACCCGGCGGCGGCTGATCGCCGAGTACATGGCGCACGACGGCACCACGCTGCCGCCGGGAGTCCGGCTCGTTACCCACGGGTGCGGCGAGAATTTTCCTGTCGATGCCGCCGGGAACGTCGAGACCAATGCGCGCGACGGCCGGGCCGATGCCGGAGACCGACGGGTCGAGATCTTCGTGTTCGATCCGCCGGGTATCAGGCCGCGTCCGGCCGGCAGGAACTCCCCGCCGGGCGATCCGACCTACCTGGCGTGGCTCGCGAGCGTGACCCGTACCGAGGATTTCCGGGCCGAACGTGCGCGTCTAGAAAACTCGCAGATCACTTATCTCTTGCGCACCAATTCCGGCAGTCTGCCGATTCGCAACCGCCCTTATCGGCTTGCCATCGCCGGCCGTGTCCTCGATGGCACGACCGACGACCGCGGGCTGGTCGCTCATTACCAGTTGCCGGCCGGCGATTTCGAGCTCGAGATCGACGGTGTGAGAACGACCCTCGGTACCCTGCCGCAGGGCGCCGAGCCCGTGCCGCACGAGGTGCGCGGCTACTACCTGAGCATCGGGAGCTGACGATGTCCGACGGTCTGCATGCGAGCTTGACGCCCAACCACGTCGCGCCCGGCGAAACCATCACGGTGCGGTTCGACTCCCAGGAGGAGGAGTTCGTCAATGCGCAGGACGTGACGATTCGTATCTTCGAGGTAGACGACGCGTCGCCGCTCGAACCTCGCCGGGGACGCAACAGCCTGATCGTCGAGTTCCGCGGTAACCTCGCCGACAACGATTTCCGCGCCACCGGCGCGCCGCGGGTTACCAACGTGCGCGGCACACCGCCGCGCATCCGGATCAGGGTGGAGCCCGATACCGAAGTCGAGGTGCCGCTGCCCGGCGCCGACGTCGAGCAGGGGGTGTTCGAGCTCCGCCTCGAAGTGCGCTCGGGACGTCCGGCAGCGACGTACCGGACGCCGGAAGACGCCACCGTCTTTGTGCGCGCCTACGATCACTTCCGCACCCAGGGGATCGCGCGCCCCGAAATCGCCTTTGTCACCGGCGCGTCGTCGGACACGTTCTTTGCCGCGGCGCAGGGGTTCTGGCGGCGGAACGCGGACGCCGTATTGATTCGCGAGGGCATCAGTATCAAGGAGATCCTGGACGTTCTCGAAACCGAGGGGGCGAAGTACGGCCCCTGGGGCCGCATCGACATCGTCGCCCACGGCGCTCCATACTCGATCAACCTGAAGATCTTTGCCGACTCGCCCGGCACGACGCACGAGGGGATCATCGACCGCGAGCTCGAACGCGCCATGGGCAACCTGGGTCCGCAGTTCCTGCTGGCGACCCCGGACTCCATCGACGGACAAACCGAGGTGGTGTTCCGCGCCTGCAACGCCGGTCAGACGCCGTCGCTGGTGCGCCGGCTCAAGGACGAGTTCTTCCGGGCCGCGAAGTTCGTCAAAGTGCCGAAGTGGATTCAAGGCTACGAATCGTCGCGCGCCCACGCCTCCGAGTTCTTCATGGAGGAATTGGAGTTCGACCGTCAGACCAAAGCGCAACTCGAGCGCGACGAGGCGGCGGAAATTCCGCGCCAGTTCGATGCGGTCAAGACGCGCTCGCCGGGCCTGAACGCGACGGCGGACCCCGCCGTCGAGATCCCTCTGTTTACGGTGCGCAAGTTCTCGGAAGGCCACTTCGAGTTCACCAGAGCGGAGGAGATGGAACGGGACCTCGTCGACGCCAACGGCCGGATGCCCGACGATGCCGCGTTGATCGCCGCTTTCCGCACTGCCTGGAACCAGCCCCCACTCGATTTGCACGAAACGCCGGAAACCGCGCGGACTCGGGATGATCGCTGGCTGATCACGCTCAGCAAGAGCGTCGTCAACCGGGCCGCCGAGGACCGGCGCGGGCTGTGGTTCGAATCCGCCGCCGGCACGCCGCGCTTCATGCAGCTCGGCGGTGGGACGGTGACCGTCGGCAGTCGGAGCGGCGACGCGAACGTGTGGGAAATCCGCGCCGAAGGCGTCGAGGAGATCCACGCCCAGATCTACATCAACCAGCAGACTCCACAGGGAGAGACCGACTTCGACCGGGTGGAGATCGAGCACGACACGGACAACCCGGACGCGACGACGGTGGTCGGGCGGCAGACGCTGACGACCAGAGGCCAACGGGTGATCGTGCGCGTGCCGACGACGATTGCCGTCGGGCAAGCGCGCATCGCTGTGCGTCGCGGGCGGGTTTACACGCTGCGGTTTAACGCCACGCGACATTTCCTGCATCGGCGACGCGACATGCGCCAGTACGATGCCGGGACGGCTTACGCCGACCGCCCACTGGTCGCGGGAGACCTCGCTAACCCCCAGCTCTACGAGACGGCGGAATAGGAAGCGCTGCGTGGCCCGGGGGCCGGAGGGCGGTTGTGCCGGCGGCTGAAAGCGCTTGACATGCGCCGTCGGCGAGGGGCAGGGTGTCCGGTGAATTCTGCGGCATTAAAGGAGGCCTCATGCGGCGCGTCAACCGAACCTTGCTCTACGTTCTGCCGGTACTGGTGTTGGCTTTCGAGGCGCCTTCCGGCGCCGGCGCGGCCACTTATCCGGGGAACAAGTGCGTTGCCGGCAAGCAGCGAGCGGCGGGCACGTACTGCAAGGCGGTGCTGAAGGCCTGGGCCAAGTGGGACAAGACCCAGGACACCGGCAAGCGCACGGAGGCGCTGGCGAAGGCCAGTGGCAAACTGACGGAGGCCTGGGCCAAGGAGCAGAGCAAGGCCGCCAAGCAAGGGGTCGACTGCGCGGACACCACCGTCTCCGCGGCCGCGATGCAGGCGGCGGTCGACGCCGCGACAGGCGGTATCGTGACCGGGATCAACACCGGCCTCGATTTCAACGAACCGGACGACGCCAGGTGCGGTGCGGCTCTGCTCGGCGCCGCGGCGAATACGTGCGCGGCCTATCTGAAGGCCGAGGCGGGCTACGTCGGCAAGCTGGAAGCCGGTACGGTCAAACGCGACGCCGCGCGGAGCAAGGCCCTCGCCAAGCTCGGCGCCGCCGTGACCAAGGCGACCGCGGGGGCGTGCCCCACGGGCGCTACGGCGGGGAGCATCGACAACGGGGTCGACGCGCTGGCGGCGGACGTGGTCGCCGACACGATCGTCTCGCCCAACGTCGCCGACAACCAGTTCGTCACGATCACGCCGAGCGGCCCGATCGAGTACCAGGGTCAGGAACTCTCCCCCGTATGCGCCCTGAACACGCCTTACGCGTTCTTCGCCAAGCGTGGGAGCGTCAACAAGCTGGTGATGTACTACCAGGGCGGCGGGGCGTGCTGGGATCTGGTTTCTTGTTCCATCCCAACCTGCGATGTCGCCGTCGATCCCTTCGGTTCCGACAATCCGAACAACACCGCGGCCGGCTTCGGCGATATGAGCAACCCCGACAACCCTTTCAAGGACTGGCATGTCGTCTTCACGTCGTACTGCAGTTGCGACGTGCACTTCGGGGATTCCCTCAAGGACTACCAGAACGACGGCTCCGTGGTCATTCGCCACCGCGGGTACCAGAACGCCCGCGTGGTCGAGAAATGGGCGCGCGAGCACTTCGTGAATCCCGAGGAGATCGTCGTCACCGGCTCGAGCGCCGGCTCGTACGGCGCGTTCTTCAACGCGCCCTTGCTGCAGCGGGTGTGGCCCGACTCGACCTTCACCGTGCTCGGCGACGGCGGCAACGGCGTGATCACTTCGGACTTCTTGAACACGCCGGGGTACGGCTTCCAGAACTGGGAGTTCGAGAGAAACCTGCCGCCCGACATTCCGGGCGTGCAGGAGGCGATTACCGGCGGCGAGGGCATCAAAGCATACACGGTGGCGGTGGCCGCGCACCTTCCAGATGTCGCATGGGCGCACTACACGACGGCGTACGACGGTGGCACCGGCGGCCAGACCGGCTTTTACAACGTGATGCTGAACCCGAATAACCCGTTCACCTGGCTGAACTGGTGGAACGCCAGCTGCGATTGGAACGCCGAGATGGTGCAGCAAGCGCACGAGGCTTACGCGACGATCTCGGCAACGCCGGCCGACAACTACCGCTATTACATCGGCCGCGGTTCGCGACACACCGGGTGGGGTGCCGATAACGTGGTCTACAGCGCAGACGCAATCGGCGGATCGCCGGCACTGCCGGCGCTCAAGGACTGGGTGAACTCGATGCGCGCCCGCGATGCGGGCTGGGTGAACGTCGAGTGCACCAACTGCGGCCGGTTGCGCTCCGGCGATCCGAAGCCGAGTCCGCTGCAGTCGCCGTTCCAGCAAAACGGCAGCGACGTCGACATCGTCTGCCCGTAGTAGTCCGGTTCATTAATCCGGCAACGTATTCCGTTCGCCCCGAGCAGCCCCGTTTTCTCAGCGCGGGCTACCGCCCGCAACCCAAAGCGAACAACCAGCCCGTTCGCCCCGAGTAGGAGCCCTTCCCCTGGGCTCCGTATCGAGGGGCGCGCTCCTGCCGAGCCTGTCCCTCGATACGCGCCAGAAGAAGGCGCTACTCGGGACGAACGGAAAGGCACTGCCGCTCCATGGCCTGAAGATTTCTTCGCGCCGTGCGGCGAGATCGGGGAAGGGTAAATCAGGTGCGTATCGAGGTGCGCGAGAGGGCGCGAACAACCGCGGCTAGCGGCAGTCGGAACTCACGATCGCCGCGGTTGCGGCAAGTTCTTCGAGCAGCGCCAGCGCGGCCTGGCCGCTCATCGAGAAGGGGTCGAGCACCGTGCGCTCCGAGTAGCGCAGGATCGTGCTGAGATTGACGCGCTTGAGATCGACGCTGCCCATCTTCCAACTCGCGAAGCGTCGCTCCTGAATTTCGGCGTAGGCGAGCAGCGTGACGTCGGTATGACGCGGGTCGCGGACGATGTTTCGATAGAGCTCGTTAACCACGTGACGGGCCCCCTCGATGACCTGCAAGAACACGTCTTCGCCGGGTTGGATGCAGAGCAGTCCCGTAATCCCGTGTTCCGGGTTGCGATCCCTGGAACACTCGAGGATCGATCGCACCATGCGGTCGTCGATCGGTCCTACGGCTCGGCTTGCGTACAGGAGGCGGACCAGCACGGCGATTCCCTCATCCCTTCCGGTTGGCGAGCAGGGAGAGGAACTCGCGGCGCAGATCGGCGTTCCTCAGAAAGGCCCCGCGCATGATGCTGTTGGTCATCTTGGAGTCCATGTCCCTGACGCCGCGCCATTGCATGCAGTAGTGGTCGGCTTCCATGACGATGGCAAGACCGTCGGGTTGCATCTTCTCCTGTAGCACGTCTGCCAGGTAAGCGATCGCCTCTTCCTGGATTTGCGGGCGGGTCATTACCCACTCGACGAGCCGTGCGTATTTCGACAAACCGATCAATGCCGAGTTCTCGTTGGGCATCACGCCCACCCAGATCCGGCCGATGATCGGACAGAAGTGGTGCGAGCAGGCACTGCGAACAGTAATCGGCCCCACGATCATCAGTTCGTTCAAACGGGTAACGTTCGGGAACTCCGTCACTGTCGGCGGCGCCGCGTAACGCCCGGCAAACACCTCGCGCACGTACATCTTGGCGATCCGCCGGGCGGTATCCTGGGTGTTGTGGTCGTTGTCGGTGTCGATCACCAGCGCTCTCAGCAACTCGCAAACCTTACCCTCTACCTCGCGTTGCAGTTCGTCGAGTTCGTCGCCGTCGACGTATTCGTATATGCAGTCGTTCGCCCGGAAGCGTCCTCCAGCCTCCAGGATACGCGCCCGGATGCGGTCGGCGACCGGCGTGGTCTCATCGCCGGTCGGGCGTTCCGCGGATACCCCGGCAGGTCCCGATACGCTCTCGCCCGTCCTTTTCGTTCGTGCTTGTTCCACGGATTTTCCTGTTCCGCTAAGGTTGCGACCGTCGAGTCCGAGGGTGAGGACCGCTCCCGGTACGCGCTTTCCGCTAATTGGTCGTTACAGAGAAGGTCCGGCCCTGTCAATTATGCCTGCGGGTTTACGCGACCGGGTGGAGGGGGGGCCGGAGCGGCCGGGATTCGTCACCCTCTGGTGTTTCGCCTTCGGGTCACGCAAGCTAGTATCAAGGGCGTGATCGGGAAGGCACAGGCGAGGTGATTGCCGTGGACAAGCCATGGATCGTGTTCGTCGCAGGCGTCGTGGGCCTGCTGGTCGTCGGCCTTGCGGTGCAACGCGCGCTGCGGCCGAGCGACGAGACCGATCGGATCGCCCATCAGGTAGTGGATAAGAGTGGCGCGCGCGGCGGCGCGCAATCGGGATGGTCGGCGCGCGCTGGCGGCCCCGACGATAGCCGTCCGGAAGGCGGCAACCGGTCCGGCGCGACCGAGCGGCGGGGCCGCAGCATCGCGGGCGGCGGCTCCCGCGGCGACCACGACTCCGACGACAACAGCGGCGGTGGCGGTGCGACGATCGGCGGTATCGGGAGAGGCGTCGCGCCTGACAGCGCCGGCTTGCGACCCGGCAGCGGCGTCCGCGTACCCGGCGGCGTCGAGCTCGGAACCACGGGGTCCGACCGCGCTGCCTTCAAGGGCGCACGCACGGCGAGTGGCGTTCGCATGGGCGGCGGCGGCACGGAAACCGTTACCGGCACCGGCGGGACCGCAGCCGAGAGTGGCACCGAACAGGAAGATGACCTCGTCGTTTCTCTGCCGCTGAAGGACGGTTCGGTAGAGGCGGAGAAGGGCGACTCGCCGGTGGTTGCCGAGGGCGTTACCTACGACGGCGGCAACTTGAGGTTCAGCACCGACTCGCAGATGATCCTGCCCAATGCCGGCAACATCAGCGGTGAGGCCGGCTCGATCGCCTTCTGGATCCAGCCCGACTGGAACGGATCGGAAGACAGCAGTGCCGCCCTCGTCGACGTGCGCACTCAGCACACGTTCGAAAACCGCATTCAGATCGACAAGAACGGACAGTACCTGCGCTTCATCTTCGCCGACGACACCGGTTCGGAAAGCGGTGCGGGGGCGGAAATCGGCCACTGGCAGGCGGGGGAGTGGCACAACGTGGTCGCCACCTATGGCGAGGGCATGACCAACTTCTACGTCGACGGCAAGCTAGTCGGCTCGAAGCCGTACACGGGTCAGTTCAACGTGCTGCCCGGCACGCAGTTCCGCATCGGCTCGAACTATCCCGGAGACGGCCCCGGTGCCGGCGGCGCCATGAGCGACTTCAAAGTTTACCGGCGTCCGCTCGGCCCCGACGAAGTCGGCCAGATGTCGACCCGAGCGGAGTAGAAGCCTTCCGGTCTTCCAGATCGGTTGCAGCGCCACATCGACGCCCACCAACCGGCACCCACGGCGACCGGCATGACCGATCCCACCGAAGAGTCGCCGCCCGCTAGCGGGCACGTTCCCGTCCAGGTCGATTCGCTGCGCCGCCTGCTCGATCTGTTCCCGGGCGCGCGTTGTATCGACGCGACCATCGACGGCGGCGGCCACACCACCGCGATGCTCGCCTGCAGCGCGCCGCACGGGCAGGTGCTCGGCATCGATCGCGACCCCGATCTGCTCACCGCCGTGCGTACCCGACTTGCCGACGCCGTCGACAGCGGCCGTCTTCAGCTCGCCGGCGGCAACTTCCGCGAGCTCACCCGGATCGCGGCCGCCCGCCACTTCACCGCGGTCGACGCCGTCGTGCTGGACCTCGGCGTCAGCTCGTTTCACTTCGACGTCAGCGGTCGCGGCTTCACCTTCATGCGCGACGAGCCTCTCGATATGCGCTTCGACCCCACCGATGCCGCGACCGAGACGGCCGCGGAACTGCTCGCCTCGCGAGACGCCGCGGCACTGGCCACGATCTTCAAGGTCTATGGCGAGGAGCGTTTCGCCGGCCGCGTCGCCGGGCGTATCGTCGAGCGGCGTGCAACCGCTCCGTTGCGGCGCACCGGCGAGCTGTTCGAGGTCATCAAAGCCGCCCTGCCCGGCAAGGTTCGCTGGCGTGCCGCGCGCTCGGCGGCGCGGGTTTTCCAGGCCTTGCGTATCGCGGTCAACGACGAACTCGACGCGGTTGCCGAGGTCTTACCGCAGGCTCTGTCTCTGCTGGCGCCGGGCGGTAAGCTGGCGGTCTTTTCGTTTCATTCGCTGGAGGACCGGATGGTGAAGCAGTTCTTCGTCGCCGAGCGCCAGGCCGGCAGGGTGCGCATCCTCACCCGCAAACCGGTACGCGCCACGGACGACGAAATCGCCGCCAATCCGCGCGCCGCCAGCTCCAAGCTGCGCGTCGCCGAGCGGTTGCCGCCGTGAAGCGAGTGCGGCCAACCTCCGGAAGGGCGCTATGATCCGGCCCCGTCTTGCGCGCAGAACGATCGCCGTCCCGGCATGACCGCCACGCCGTCCCGGACCGTCGCCCGCGCGGGCGCGCTCATTGTCGCCCTGACCTCGCTCGCCTTCCTCTGGTGGGTTGCCGAAGACCGGGGCGGCAACCTGCGAACCCTCGCCATACTGGTGAGCGTCACATACGCTGCCGGGTGGGTCGTCTACTTCTGTCTAACCGGCGGCGCGCTGCGCACCGCACTTCTCAACTGCTTCATCAGCAGCGGCGCACTGGCCCTTGCGCTCGGACTGCTCGAGCTGCCGGCGTGGCTGGGTCTGATCGACTACCGGCTCGTCCTGCCCCCCTCACGTCACCTCGGATTCACGCGGATCAAGCCCTGGGCCGACCCCCGTAATGTGCCCGACGCGGAATTGATCTATCGGCGCCCACCGGGGGGACGGATCACCGGCGAGACCATCGGTGACCTCGTTTACTGGCTCGGTATCAAGACCGACCGTCGCTACACACTCGATGTTCGCTACGACAGTCGCGGCTTTCGCAACGAACGCGACCTGGATTCGGCGGCGGTGGTTCTGGTCGGCGACTCGTTTCTGGAGACGGGCCTGGTGAGAGACGCGGACAGCCTGTCGGCACAACTCCGGCAGCGGCTCGGGGGCGTCGACGTTGCCAATCTCGGGCTCAGCGGCTACGGCCCGCAGCAAGCCCTCGCCGTCATCCGCCGTTACGCCGTCGCCCTCGGCCCGCGTCTCGTCGTCTGGTTCTTTTTCGAAGGTAACGATCTGCTCGATGTTCCCCGCTACGTCGAGCTCACCCGCGACTGGGATCGGACGTTGAACGTCTATCACGGGTTCGGAGAGCGCGCCTTCACAACCAACGTCCTCCGGCATCTCGCCGATCGGCTCACCGTGGCGCCGGTGCATGACCGTCCGGACGCCCGGACACGGTCGTGCACGTTGGACTCGGGTCGGCACGGTTCGCCGGAAACGATCTATTTCGCCTACCCTGGCGAGCCGCTGACGATCGACGAATTGGGTGCTCTGGGGGTGACGGAGGCGCTGGTCGAGAGCGCTCAGCGACTGACAAGCGCACACGAAATCACGCTGCTGCTCGCGTTCGTGCCGACCAAGTTCAGGGTGTACTACGATTACTGCTCCTTCCCCGCGGGTTCGATGGCCGGCCGGTGGAGGCCCAACGATCTGCCGGCTCGAATGGCAACCTGGAGTGCGGCCGCCGGTGTGCCGTTTCTGGATCTGACCGCGCCTCTACGCCGCGCCGCCGAGCGCGGCGATCTCGTGTATTTCCCGGACGACGGACACTGGAATCCCGCCGGTATTGTCGTCGCCGCGGATGCGCTTTCCGCGTGGATTTGCCGGTCCGGCGTGCTACCGTCCGATCGGTCCCCGTGTCATCCGTAATCGCCACACCACCTGCGTGCCGGGGCGGAAGCCGACTCGCGAAGTGGTTTTCACGGCACATGCCGGTGAAGACTGTACCGGTGATTGCCGCTGCAGGTATCGTGTTGGGTTTCGTCTGGCACTGCTGGCTGACCGACTACGTCGTGGACGACGCGTTTATCACCTTTCGGTACGCCCGGAACCTCGCCCGGGGGCTGGGGTTGGTGTTCAACCCCGGCGATTACGTGGAGGGATACACGAACTTCCTGTGGACTTCGATTCTCGGCGGGGTGGCATGGCTGCTTCCGGGCAGCGATTTGCTGCCGGTTGCGCAGGGCCTCGGAATTCTGTTCGGCGTCGCGACACTCGTTGCGGTCACCCGTTTCTCCTGGTCGATACGGGGTGGCAGGAGCGGCGCGGGTTTGATTGCCCCGACGTTCCTTGCCCTGCAATCGCCTTTCGTGGCGTGGAGCAGCGGCGGACTCGAGACGATGCTGTTCGCGTTCCTGGTGTTCGCCGCCACCGTGGCTTACGTCCGGGCGGTTGCGACGGACAGCGGCTTCGTCCGGCCGTCAGTGCTGTTCGCTCTCGCGGTGCTGACGCGACCGGACGGCTTCGTGTTCTTTGCCGCGGCATCGTTGCATCTCCTGACGGGCGAGTTGCGGGCGAGGCGTATAGGCTGGCAGCGGCTGTTGGCGTGGACGCTTCCGTTTGCTGCGATCTTCCTTCCGTACATGGCGTGGCGTTGGTGGTACTACGGGTACCTCTTGCCGAACACCTTCTATGCCAAGGTGGACGGCGGTCTGGCCCAGCATCTGCGGGGCGCGCGTTACGCGGCGCAATTCCTGATTCACGCCGGCGCACCGATGCTGGCGCTCTCTCTGGGTCTAAGGCTGATGCGGTGCCGCCCGTTATGGGTGCGTGTGTTCGCGCTGCAGATAGCCGCTCAACTGGCCTACGTGTTCTACGTCGGCGGCGATGGCCTCGCCTTCTATCGTTTCTTCGTTCCCGTACTGCCGTTTGCCGCCGTGACGGGGCAAGAGGGCGCTCTGGCGATATGGAGGCGGTTGGATGTGGGGTGGCGCACGTCGCGGGCCCGCCGGGCGACATTCGGCGCGGCCGCAGTGCTTGCCGTGGCGCTGCTTTACGGCGCGCGCGCAAGCATGCCCGTCTATGCGTTTCCGGCGGCTTACCGTTGGTTCGAGCCGCAGTCCGAGCTCAGCTTCCCGCACCCCGGCGCTGCCCGGTACCTCTGGTTCGACAACTATTTCGTCGATCGGTTGGCGACCGCGGCTCGCTGGTTGAACGCGCACGCCGCTCCCGGCTCTCTGGTGGCGGCGACCCCGGCGGGTGCGATCGGGTACTACATGGACTTACCGCTGATCGATATGCTCGGTCTGACCGACGCACGTATCGCGCGGGCGCCATTGCCCACCGCGGGTCAGGGGCGCGCCGGACACGAACGGGCGGACGGCCGCTACGTGCTATCGCGTCGCCCCGACTACATTCTGCTCGGCAACGTTGCCGTCTTGCCGCGCCCGCTGGTCGATGCCGATTTCCCGGCCAAACTGACGCTGGCGGCCGAGCACCAGATCTGGCGCGATCCGACCTTTCACAGGGACTACGTCCGAGAGACCGTAAGGCTGGCCGATCACGGCCTCTTCCAGTACTTCACCTTCTACCGCCGCCGCGACAACCACACATGGTCTGTGCCCTCACCCTCTTCCTAGCCCTGTCTGGCGTCGCCCCGACTGCCTCGGGCAGCCCGCGGCCGGCGGTCAGCCCTCGGTTCATGCCTCCGGAGCAACCGCCATGCGACGCTGGCGACCTCGCCGCCACGCTGTCGCGGCTGACAGAAGCGATCTACGACGATCCGGCGTGCGAGCCGGCGGATACGAACGGCGACAGCGCGATTTCCGTCGCCGACCTGAGTGCCGCCATTGCGGCACCGTCGCCACCGCCTCCGTCACCGACTCCCAGTATGCTCTCGCTTCCAACCGCGACCCCGTCCGCCCTGCCGACGGTGCCGCCAACCATGATCCCGACCGCGTCGCCAACCGTCTCGCCATCGCGATCGCCGACGGCGTCTCCAAGCCAATCGCCGACGGTCCCGCCGACGTGGTCTCTGACCCCCCTGCCAAGTCCGTCGCCGACCGGTTCGCCCACCGGTTCGCCGACGGCACCGCCTACCCGGTCGCCAACGTCGCCCTTGACACCAACCCCAACTGCCTCGCGTTCGGCGACGCCCACCCGTAGCGCGACGGTTGCGTGGACGGCGACGCCATCACTCACGGCCTCGCTCAGCCCCTCGGCCACGCAATCGCCGTCAGGGGCGCATCCATCGACGTATCTCGGCGGGGCCGGGGAGGATCAGGTGCGGGACGTCGCTACCGATGCCGCCGGTAACATCTATGTGACCGGCGGTACGGCCTCGGCGGCGTTTCCGCTGAGCGCCGGCGCCTACGATACGGTTCCCAACGGGTCGATGGATGTATTTGTCGCCAAGCTCGCGCCCGACGGCACGTTGATCTGGTCGTCCCTGCTCGGAGGGCCGAAGTACGACCGGGCGTACGCCATCGAACTCGCCCCGAACGGGGACGTCGTGGTGGCCGGGCGCGCTGGCCCGGGTTTTCCCACCACCGCCGGCGTGGTCCAAGCCACCTTCGGCGGCGACGACAATCCCAACGCGCTGTACGGTCAGCAGGACGGCTTTGTCGCCGCGTTCAGCCCCGACGGTCGCCAGTTGCGTTGGGCAACTTACCTCGGGGGTCCGGACCGCGGCACGATACGTGACCTGGATGTCGATGGCGACGGCGCCGTGGTCGCGGTACTGGGCGACGTATCGCGGCCGAACCCGCACGTCACGGCGGGCGCTTTCCAGACGAGTCTGGTGGGCGGCAGCGGCACTCTGGTCGCGCGGCTGTCGGCAACCGGCACGGCGGTGGAATGGGCGACGTACCTCGACGGATCGGGTGTTGACGGCGGCACTCCGTCGGTGCGGATCGGCCAAGATGGAACCGTCTACGTGCTTGGCTACACCAACTCGGCCGACATGCCGACGACACCGGGTGCGTTCGATCGCACCTACAATGGCGGGGGCGATCTGCACCTTGCCCGCCTGCAAGCCGACGGCCGACAACTCCTGTACGGGACGTTCATCGGCGGCAGCGACGGCGAGTATTCCGAAACGCACGGGCTTGCGGTAAAGCCCGACGGGCGCGCAGTGATCGGTGCGACGACCCTGTCGTCCGACTTCCCTGTCACCGCCGGCGTCTTCCAGACCACGTACGGCGGAACGGGTGGCGCGGGCAAGGGCGCCGGCACCAACTACCTCGGCGACGGCTTCGTGGCGATCGTAAGCGCGGACGGCGCTTCCCTGCTCGCCGCCACGTACGTTGGCAGCACGCACGGCGAAGGGGTTGAGGGCGTTGTGATTCGGCCGGACGACACCATTGCGCTGAGCGGTGCGACCTACTCGCCCGGTTTCCCGATTACGGCCGAGGCCGCGCAAGCGAAGCTGCGCGGACAGGCGGACGTGTTCGTGGTCGTACTGAGTGCGGATCTGCGGCACCTTGTGTACGGCACCTTCGTTGGCGGGAACGACCTCGACTACGGCCGCAGTCTGGCGGGTACCGCCCAGGGCATTCTGGTCGTGGGCGGCCAGACACGTTCGGCGAACTGGCCGGTCGCGGGCGCGCTGCAGGGGCAGCTTGGCGGCGGCTTCGACGGCGCCCTTGCCGCGGTGGCCCGGTGAAGCGTCTCCGCCCAGGCATGCTCAATACCTTCCGCGCGCTCCTCCCGGCGATGGTGCTCGGGATCGGAGCTTGCACGGGCGACTCGGCGACGGTGGAAGAGGCCGCGGGCATCGCCAGTCATCCGCCGACCGTGCCTCAATTCGGCGTCTTCGAGATCGCGATAAACCCGCATCGGCAATTCGCGGATCCTTTCTTCGCGCTATCCATCCGGGCGTTCTTTACGAGTCCCGCTGCCGTCTCTCATTCGGTCGCCGGTTTCTATTACGGTGGTGGGGTTTGGAAAGTCCGCTTCGTACCGGATCGGCTCGGTCAGTGGAGCTTTACGTACGAGGTGACCGGTCCGCACGGTTTTCGGATGGGCGGAGCCGATGGATTCGTCTGCGAACCCTCGGCGTTGCCGCGTCCATTGCGTGTCAATCCCGACAATCCGTTCCGCTGGGTGGTTCCCGGGGCGAGTGCCGCGGAGACGCCGCGACCGTACTTCCCTCTCGGGTTGCAGGATTGCGTTCGGCTGCGTGACGGCAGTCTCGGAACCCTGCCCGTCGACGGCGAGTTCGACCGCGGGAGCAGCCGTTCGGTCTCGACCGATGACTACCTCGCGCTGTTCGGTGCGGCCGGTTTCAACCTTCTGCGCTTCTCGCAGAAGAACTGCTCGTTCGTGCTGTACGACGACCTCGACAACTTCCGCGAGGCCGAGAGCCTCGCCACCGATACGCTGCTCGAGCAAGCCCGGGCGCGCGGCTTCCGGGTCTTCTTCGGCCTGTTTGGATATCACGGCGAGTGGGCTCACGACAGTCATATCCTGCGGGCACTGCGCCGGCGCCTCGACTACTGGATCGGGTTCCGGGAAGAAGCGCTCCTGGATCCCGGCGACGTGAAGACCGTCGAGAAGGAGAAAAGGTTCGCGTCCTATGCGATTGCCCGCTGGGGGGCGTACGTCGATTTCTGGGAATTACTCAACGAACGGACGGCGGCAACGGAGTGGGTCGGCGGGATGGCCAGACACGTCAGGCAGGTGGACTCGTATCGGCATCCCATAGCGACGAGCTGGCAACGGCCCGAGCTGCCGGACATCGATATCAACTCCCCGCACTGGTACGAATCGGAGTCCGAGCACGAGTCCGACCTGCGCGTGGCCGACCAGGCGGCCCGGTGGAAGGCCTTCGGCAAGCCCGTCATCGTCGGCGAGCAGGGCAACCAGGGAATGAACTGGGACCCGCTGTCCGCGAGACGGATGCGTATTCGGGCGTGGACCGCGTTATTCGAGGAAATCGGCCTGATCTTCTGGAACACTTCATGGTCCAAGCGCGGCATGAATAGGGGGGTGGTGCGTCCCGGCAACCCGTCCAACATCTACCTCGGTCCCGAGGAACGTAACTATGTGCGCGTCCTTGCCGAATTCGGCCAGCGTCTCGACGCCGGCGCGCGCCGGACCGCGGTGGCGGTATCGCCGGCCGATGCGGTGCGGGCTTATGGCCTCCGCTCGGAGTCGATCAGCGCCGCCTACATCGTCCACGTCAGGAATCGCGATCGTCCCGTCGATGACCTGGTGCTGGTGATCGATCCGCCACTGGGAGTCGAACCGGGGACTCCGTTGCAGGCTGACTGCATCGATCCCGCCAGCGGTCGGCCGGCGTTGTCGTCCCGGTTGAAGGCGATCGTGCCGATCCGCTTGTCCGTTCCGGCCTTCGCGGTCGACCTTGCCTGCACCGTCAAGCGGCCCCAGCCTCCAGAATGAGCGGCAGGTCGGATGCGCGTCGCCGGGCCGGCAGGGGTGTCGGCTCGCGCCAGGGTTGTGTCTTGTGAAACCGGAGTCGCGTTGGTAGCGTCGTTGATAAACCTCTCTCGGTGGCTCGAATTGTACGCTCTGCGCGGGTTTCATGCCTTCGCCCTGGCGGTGGGCTGGTCGGTATGCTTGGGTGCGCACGCGCTGCCCGCTCAGACCGCGCAGTGGCCCGTCGCCAATCCCGGGTTCACGCTGCAGCCGCCTAACGAATACGCCACTTACGCGATGGTAACCGCGAACGGTTACCACACGGGGATGGACATTTTGGGTGCGACAGCGCCGTGTGACTACGATACGGCGGTCGTTGCCGGAGTGACCGGCACGGTCGTCGACATTCAACCGCTGGAACCGTGCGCGACACCACCGGTCGGCGCATGTCCCGGGGGAGGCTGTCCGGACGAGGGGCTGGGCAACTCGGTAACCGTGCTCGGTGACGACGGCCTCTACTATGTCTACGGCCACCTCGACTCCATCGATTCGGGTCTTTCGCTCGGGCAGGCGGTTACTCCCGCCACGCTGGTAGGAATCATGGGTAACTCCGGTTACGGCGTGCCGCGGCGGGGCTACTGCGCGGGTGAACCAGCCTGCGCGTCGAGTGGTCAGAACTTTACGCCACATCTCCATTTCGAAGCCAAAAACGGTCCGTTCCTCGGCCCCGGTTACAGCCCCAATCTCCCCGATATCGGCGGCTACGCGGACCCGGCGCGCAGCCTTTACGCCGTTACGGCGATCTCGCCGACGTTGGTGAGGGTCGAGAGCAACCCGTCGGTTCTCGCGCGCGGCGTGCCTGGAAATCCACCGTCACAGTCGAGTGCGGTGCTGGCGTTCGGCGAGCGGTTTGTCGCCTACGAGCGGTCCGGAACCTTCTTGCATCTCCACGTACCGGCGGCGAGGCGGCTGCCCACGGAGGTCTGGGTGCCGGAAACGGAGGTGGTTCCCGACGCCGACCTGCCCGCCGGGGCGGTGGTCATTCGCGTCGTCAGTCCGCAGGCGGACGGAGGAGTCACTGCCTACAACCAGGCATCGACGGCGGGAACCCGGACCGCCCGTTTGTGGCAGGGTCAGATGTTGGTGGCGACAGCGAGGCAGGTCGCACAGCCAGGAGACGGGTGTGCCGGGGAGTGGTTCCAACTGCAGACCGCGCGCTCGGCAGGTGGGCTGCAACCCGTTGCGTGGGTGTGCGATCGGACGGCGACGCAGGTCTTGCTGGAAACCATCCAGCCCTGCGATGCCCAGGGTGCATGCGTCGCTCCGGGTCCCTGCGAGGCCGACCCGGGAGTGTGCACGCCGGCCGGTTGCGAGTACGCGGCCGATCCCGGCGCAGCTTGCGATGACGGTAACCCGTGCACTGGCGCCGATGCCTGCACGGTGACAAAGAAGTGCGAAGGCACTCCGGTTTGTACGCCGACGCCGACGCCGACCCCGACTCCGACGCCATCGCCATCGGCGTCGCCTTCCGCAACCCGGACGCGAACGCCGACAAGAACCTCCACGGTCACCCCGACGTCGAGTGCCACGGCTACGCCTACCGCAACATCAACCGATACGACGACACCGACGCCGACCGCCACGGTTACCTCGACGTCGAGCGCGACCGACACACCGACCGACACGCCGACCGACAGCCCGACACCGACCGAGACGCCAACCGACAGTCCCACGCCGGCGCCGACCGAAACCACCGGGCCGTCGGAGACGGCTACATCCACCCCGCCGGCGGCGACTGCCGGTATCAGTGGCCGGGTAACGTATTACTCCGACGGTGGTCCGGTGCCGGACGCCGTGCTGGTCGCCACGGCGGCCAGTGTCGTCACCGCACCGAGCGGCCCGGCCGGCGAATTCTTGCTTACCGGCATCCCTCTCCTCGACACGGTGCTCTCGGCGACCAGAGTCGGCGGTCGGGGTAACGGCGTCGGCGCCCTCGACGCGACGTTCGTTCTGCAAGCCACTGTAGGTTTGCGCGCGCTGAGCGCTCAGCAGATGCTCGCCGGCGATGTTACCGGCAACGGCTCGGTCACGGCACTTGACGCGTCCCGCATCCTCCAGCTCGCGGTGGGGATAATCCCGCAGCTCCCGGTTGCCGATCGTTGCGGGTCGGAATGGTTATTCCAGCCTGCGCCGGCGGCCAGCCCGAATCAGAGCGTCTGGCAGCCGGCGATCACGGCCACGACTTGCCAGAACGGCAGCATCGCCTACGAGCCTCTGATCGGCGACTCCACCGATCAGAACTTCTCGGCTTTGCTATTCGGCGACGTTACCGGGAACTGGCGGGCTCCGAGCGGCGCTTCCGGCGGGGCCGCGGACGCGCCGGATGACGGCGTTGCGGTGCGCACTGGCCCGTTGCGCGTACGGGGCGATCGGGATGCCCTGTTGCCGGTGTATGTCGATGCCGACACTCCCGCGCACGCCTTTTTCGCCGACATCTCGTACGACGCCTCGCGCTGGCGCGTGGCGAGGGTGTACCGCCTCGCCGCCGCCGGGCGCACTCTGCTTGCGGTCAACGAGGTGCGTCCGGGTAGCGTTCGCGTGGCCGGGGCTGCCGCCACCGCTCTTCGTCGCCAGCGGGGTCCCGCACTGGCAATCCGTCTCGTCGCTCGCACTGTGCCCGCGACGGACGGATAGAGCGCCTCATTGCTGTGTGGGTCGCCCGGGCGGCAGGATGTCGCCGAAACGTGCCGTAATCTCCTCGCCAATGAGCGGCACCCGCATGCGCAACACCGCTTCCGGGTCGGCTGCAGTGTGTTCGACGTATTCGTAGACCGCCAGGTTCATGCCCGCCAGGTAAGAGCGGTTGGTCAGCACCGGTATCCGCCGCAGCAAAGTGAAGGGTCCCGTGCGCAACTCGCGGCGCAACATTTCCAACGCGGTCGACTTCTGCTGGACGTCTTCCAGCACCACGTAACGCACGCCGAACTGGCGCAGAGCACGGTAGATGTCGTCCGGGGTTCGGGCGACGTCGGCGATGACGCGCCCGAGGCTCGACGTCGCCAGCACCTTGTCGGCCCTCAGGACAATGAGGCTTTGCCGCTGATCGTGCTTGCGCACGAAGAAGACGAAGTACCCGGCGTCATACGGACCGCAGAAGAGGACACTGTCTGCGCCGCCCCGCTCGACGACTAACCGGGCCGCCTCTTCGTACCCCCCGAAAGTAGGCGGCTCCTGCCGATACGTCGTTACGACCTGGTAGCCGACGACACCCCACAGGGCCGCCGCCGCGAGCGTTCGCTGGCGTGGCGCCCGTACGAGGTCCGCACAGCTCGCCGCAAGCAGGCAGAACGCGGGTACCCAGAAGATGGCGTAACGTCCTTCGTGCACACCCGTGCAAGTGATTTCGACGTAGAAGGCGGCGATCCAGAGGACCGGCAGCAGCGCCCGCCGATCGCGGTTCCAGAGCGCCATCGCCGCCCCGAGCGCGCTCAACACCACCACTGCCGGGGTTACCTGGTACATCCAGATGTGGCGTGCGTAGTAGATCACATTGTCCCAGGCAAGCCGGGTGTGTCCTCCGGCATGGGCCACCCAGGCGACGTTCGCTCGCGAGTAATGCATCACCAGCGGCCAGGCCGGAGCGACGCCCGCCGCGACAATCGACGCAACGAGAAGTACCCGCACCGTCAAGACGCCCCGCAGGCCGAGTCGCGCCGTGAGGTAGAGGGCGAACACGGGCAGCATGAAAACCGCGTGGTAGCGTGCATAGACGCTGAGTATGCACGCCACGGCGAAAAGCAGCGCGTCGGTCCACCGCGGGCGCTCGCAGTAGCGGACAAGGAAGTACGCCGCGACGACTACCAGCATCAGTGCGGGGATTTCCGACATCACCATCTGACCGTAGGCCTCGACGTAGGGCGTGGTGGCGAACAACATCGCCGAGGCCAGGGCCACACGGCGGTCGTACAGTCGTGCCGAGAGGGCGAACCACGTCAGCACGGCGATCAGCAGGCAGGCAATGACGAACAAGCGGCCGGAGAAAACGGAGACGCCGAAAACGGCGAAGAACGGCGCTTCGAGGACCCCGAAGAGAGGTCCATGGTGGCCCAGCGAGAGCGCCGGATATCGCACGTAGTAGCGGTAGGCATAGCCCAGCGGGTCGGCGAGCGGCAGATCGCGGAGGAAGTCGTGCACGAACACGCCGTTCATCAAGTACCTCGACATGTCACCCTGCACGGAAACCGTGGCTTCGCTTTCGATGCCGCGGCCGGCCAGTAGCACCGTTACGACGATCAGCGCCAACGAACTAACGGCGGTATGCAACCCTATGCGCACGCGCGACCGGGCGCGACTCGCGCCGCCGACCAACGGCCGATCGGCTGCACCCAGACGGCCTGCCGAAGCGGATGCCACGGGCAGATCGATGTCTTCTCCCATATCAGTCGTTCGCCGCCCTGCCGACACGCCCCACCGATCAAACTACTCGATGCCGGCCGCCATGGGCAACTACATTCGTCGCGCGCGACTTTGTCGCCGCCATGCGATCTGCGCGAGCTTCCGCCACGGCTCCCGGCATGGACCCTTCAATGGCTGCTTGGTCGCCGCCGCGTGAACGAACGGCTTCGCTGCATCGCCGCTTAGCGATCTCGCTCGCGACGACGATTTGGTGACGGCGTGTCCCGGCGCGCTCGGCGTGTGCGCGGCAGGCGCGGCTAGCGCGAGAACTTGGCGGGTTCCTTGCTCTGTCACGGCGCATGCCCCGCCGCACCACCCGCAACCGCAACGCCTCACAATCGGCTAGCCGAGCGATCGCCATCGGTCTCGCGTGCGTCCTGCTCGCCGCTGTGTCGCCTGCCCGCGCATACGACGTACTCCTGCGCTGGACCGTTCCGCCCGAGCCCGACGTCATCGACTACGCCCTCTACTCCGGAAGCGCCAGCGGTGTGTACGGACCGCGTCTGGCGGTGGGCCCGCTGACCAACTCGACGATCGATGGCATCGTTCATTACCTCCACACCGACGTGCCGGCGGGCAGTGCCGCATACTTCGCGGTCACGGCCTGCAATGCCGCCCTGCTCGAAAGCGGTCTTTCGAACGAAAAGGCCTACGCGCCGATCGATCCCGTACCGCCGCGTGCCGACGCGGGTCCGGACCTGCATGGTCCGCTCGGCTCCGCGTTCACCGTCGGCTCGGCCGCCGCCCCCGGCATCAACTACTTCTGGGAGCAGATCTCGGGTCCGCCGGGCGCCCTGAGCGGCCGCACGAGCAGTTCCGCGCAGTTCAGCCCGAGTGCCACGGGAACGGTGGAACTGGCGTTGATAGTCTACGATAGTGACGGCGTTGCCGCCCGCGATACCGTCGCCATCGAGGTCGAGGCGGTCGTGGCTTCGCCTTCGGCCACGCCGGCACCCCCGACCCCCACGTCGACGTCGACTCGCACCCATACCCCGACCTCAACGGCCAGCGCGACGCTGACCTTCACGCCCACGCGGACGGCGACGTCCACCGCCGCCGTCATCCCGACCGCAACCGCGTCGAGCGGCAGTCAGCTCGGGTTCTCAACTTACTTCGGCGGTACGGGAATGGAGCAGTTCCGGGACGCGGTAACCGACGCGGCCGGCAACATCTACCTCGCCGGCGGTACCGGCTCTTCGGGCGTGCAAACCAGCGGCGCCGTCGTGGACTCGACCTTCAATGGAATGGTCGACGTACTCGTGGTGAAGCTATCCCCTACCGGCCAACTGCTGTGGTCGTCAGTGCTGGGCGGCCCGAACTACGACCGCGCCTACGCGATCGAGCTGGCTCCCGACGGGGACATTGTCCTGGCCGGTCGCGCCGGCGATGGCTTTCCGACTACAGCAGGAGTGGTGCAACCGGCTTTCGCCGGGGACGCCAGTCCAAGCGCGCTGTATGGTCCCCAGGACGGGTTCATTGCGAGGCTCTCTCCCGATGGAACCCGGCTGCGTTGGGCAACCTACTGGGGCACCAACGACTCCGGGGCCATTCGTGACGTGGCCGTCGATGCCCAGGGGAACGTCTATCCCGCTTCCGCGGTGTCGGGAGGATTCACCGTCCCGCACGTCACTGCCGGCGCACTGCAGACGACCCGCTCCAGCGGGATCGACGGTTTCTACGCGAAGATCAGCGGCGACGGCACCCGCGTCGAGTGGTGCACGTACCTCGGCGGCAACGCCGACGACGGGAACACCCCCAGCGTTGCCGTCGACAGTCAGGGCCTCGTTATCCAGATGTTCACGAAGTCCACCGATCTACCGACCACTGCCGGGGCCCACGACCGCACATACAACGGCGGCGGCGACCTTTACGTGGCGCGAATCGCGCCCGACGGCAGCGAACTGCTCTGGGGTACTTACCTCGGCGGGAGCGGGCTGGAGTTCAGCGAGACCCACGGTCTCGCGGTGGACCCCGCGGGCGATGTCTACGTCGCCGCAACGACGATGTCGACCAACCTCCCGGTCACCGCCGGTGCCGCGCAGACCGTTTACGGCGGCAGTGGCACGGGCACCGGCACCGGCTTGAACACCAACTACCCCGGCGACGGTTTCGTCGCCCGGCTCGGGGGCGCCGATGGCCGCCTCGTGGCCAGCACCTATTTGGGCGGCAGGTACGGCGAGGGCGTCGAAGGGGTCGCGGTCGATGCCGCCGGGAGGCTGCTGGTTACCGGCGCCACGTATTCCGCGAACTTCCCGGTGACGACCGACGCGGTACAGCAGGTCAACGCCGGCAAGTCCGACTTCTTCGTGGCGCAGTTGAGCGCCGATCTCTCCTCCATCGTGTACGCCACCTATGTCGGCGGCTCCAACATCGACAACGCGCGCGCCGCGACACTGGATGCCGCCGGCGGCCTTATCGCGCTCGGCGAGACGTCGTCGACCGACTGGCCAACGCTCAATCCAGTACAGGCGGGCAACGGCGGCGGGACTTTCGACGCCGGGGTGGTCAGGCTCCTCGTGAACGCGACGGCGACGCCGACCGGCAGCCCGCAACCCACGTCGACCGCCACTCCGGCGCAAAGCGCAACCGCCACGCTCGTACCGACAGCCACATCCACGGTCCCCGCGGTTCCCGACCCAACCGATACCGCGACCGCCATTCCGTCCTTCACCAGGACCCACACGCCGACGTCGACGCCGTCGTTCACCCGGACTCCGACACTTACGCCGACGCGGACGTTCACCGAGACGGCGACCCTGACCGCGACCGCGACGGTCACGTGGACCGCCACCGCGACCGCGTCGGCGACGGAAACCGCGGAGCCGACATTGACCTTTACCGCGACGTCTACCCCTACCCTCACTGCGTCACGCACCGAGACGCCGACGCTCACTCCGACACGGGTTTCCACCCAGACCCCGACGATGGCGGCCGCCACGGCAAGTCCGTCGTCTACCCCGACGCCAGTATCGCCAAGGCGCCATCGCGTCCGTGGTTTCGTCGGCTACTTCAGCTCGTTGCAGGCCGTTCCGGATGCGCATGTACAGGCCGTCGGCGCCGAGACACTGGCCGCCGACACCGATCCCGCCGGGCAGTTCGAAATCGATAATCTCGAGGAAGCCAACTGGAGCGTGCAGCCTTACAAAGAGGGCGACACTGGCGATGCCGTGAGTGCACTCGATGCCGTTTACGTTCTGCAGGCAACCATCGGGTTGCGGGAGTTTCAGCCTTTCCAACGCACCCTCGGGGACGTCACGGGTAACGGCACGCTCAGTGCCCTCGACGCCGCGACTATCCTGCGCCGTGCCATCGGTATCATCGATTCCTTCCCGGTCGCCGAACGGTGCGGTTCCGACTGGGTCTTCGAGCCCATACCCGACGTCGGCGGACTGCGCCTTGAACCCAGCCTCACCAGCACGCAGTGCCAGTCGGGCGGGATCGCGTTCCGTCCGCTCGACAACGACATGGACAACCAATCCTTCCAGGCTGGCGTCATCGGCGACTGCACCGGCAACTGGCAACCCACGGTGGAAGGTCAGGTGAAGAGCGCCAGCACCGTTGGCGACCCGCTGCACGTGACGGTCCGGCAGGAACGCGGCGACGGTCAGGGCGAACCCCGTCTCTTCATCGACATCGACACGGGGAATCCCGTGTTCGCGGTAACGATCGATGTTGGCTTCGAGTCCGCCGAACTGGCCACGCGTGTCCGCGTTCGTACGGTTCCTGCGGTGCCCCAACTGATCCGCGCGATCGACACCGAACACCCCGGCCGCGTTCGAGTGGCCGTGGCCAGCGCCGCGGCCTTGCGCGCCTCCGGCGGTGCGATGGTGGCGCTTAGCCTTTCGATCCCGGACGGCGCCGACGCACGAGTCGAGCGGGTAAAGGTCAACGAGGACCGGGAGTGGAGGCCGGCCAGCGGCCAGGGAGCGAGTGTATGGTAATCCCCTTTCCGGTTTCGAGTTCGTTTCAAGGCCCGCTTCGGATCCGCCGGCGTGCGCCCCTGCCGGCCAGATTCGTCGCGCGGGATTGCAATCCCGCGGGCGCCGTGGCGTCGGCGGCGCGCGAGTCGGGTGGCACGAACGAAGCGCCTGACTCGATCCCGCCCGGTATCTTGCCCGCCGCGGCGAATCGACGTAAGGAAACGCGCATGCTGGTCGCCAACCGCATGTCAGCCCGCGTGGTTACCATCGAGCCCCAGCAATCGCTCGAACAGGCGCGGACTCTCCTGTTGAAACACAAAGTCCGGCAGCTCCCGGTCTTGAAGCAGAAGAAGCTGGTGGGCATCCTCACCGACCGCGACCTGCGCAGCGCGCCGACCACGGCGAAGCTGGTCGGTGAGGTGATGACGCCGAAGCCGCTGTTCGTCGGGTCGGCGGCATCGGTGGACGAAGCCGCCCGGCTCATCCGGCTGCACCGCATCGGCGCCCTGCCGGTTGTCGACGATGGCCGCCTGGTCGGCATTCTCAGCGCCACCGACGTGCTCGACGCCTTCATCGACCTGTCCGGCGTCGGCGACTACACCTACCGCATTGCCCTCTCCAACGCGAAAGGTCGCCAGGCGCAGCAGAAGGTCAGACAGATCGTCCTCGATCGCGGTCGCGGCGAACTCAAGTGGCTGCACGCCGACACCAAGAACCCCAACAAGCTGCACCTGCGGCTCAAGGCCCGCAGGGTCGATGACGTCGTTACGGCGCTCGAGGCCGCGGGGTTCGACGTGGACGCGGTAGTCGCACCGGCAAAGTCGCGAGCGTGACCGCCGAACTGCCGCCTGCCGTCGCCGCGCTGCTTGCCGCCGACACGTACCCCCAACGTCCGGCCTCCCTGACACTCAAACAGACGCACATCTCGTACGTCGTCCTCGCCGACGGCGATGTCTACAAGATCAAGAAGCCGGTAAAGTTCGCCTTCCTCGACTTCTCCACGCTGCCCCTGCGCCGTCACTTCTGCCACGAAGAGGTGCGCCTCAACCGGCGTCTGGCGCCCGATATGTACCTCGGCGTCGTCGGCCTTGTCCGCCGCGGCGGCCGCTGCGCCATCGGTGCGGCAGACGATCCGGAGGCCTTCGAGTACGCCGTACACATGCGCCGTCTCCCCGAGGAGCGGACCCTGGACCGCCTGCTGGCCGCGGGTTCGGTCTCGACCGCCATGATCGAACGTATCGCGGAACGACTGGCCGCTTTTCACGCCAGTGCGGCCAGTGGCCCGGAGATCGCCTCCTGCGGAGACCCGGAGGCCGTGTGGGCGGTAATGACCGGCAACTACACGGCCACCAACGCTTATCGCAACGTGACCATCGCCGCGTCCGACGATGACGCCGTGCAGACCTTCGCGGCCCGCTTCCTGCACCGCCACGACGCCGTGCTGCGACGCCGTCAGGCCGAGGGAAGAATCCGTGACTGCCACGGCGACCTGCACGTGGAACACGTCTGCTTCGCCGACGCGCTGGTGATCTTCGACTGCATCGAATTCAACCCGCGGCTGCGGTACTGCGACGTTGCTTCCGAGGTGGCTTTTTTGGCCATGGACCTCGATGCCCACGGCGCTCCCGAGCTGGCGCGTCGATTTGTGGCGCACTACGCCACCCTCGCCGGCGACCCGGGCGTTCACGAGCTATTGCCGTTCTACATGTGCCACCGGGCGTATATCCGCGGGCAGGTGGATAGTATGAAGGCGACCCAGAAGGAGGTCGGCGAGGACGAACGCGGCGCCGCCCGGACCAGCGCCGAGCTGCACTTCGCCCTTGCGTACCGGTACACCTGGGCGCCGACCCCTGCCCTGGTGGTGATCGCCGGCCTCAGTGGCACCGGTAAATCGACAATCGCGGCATCTCTGTCGGAACGTACCGGATGGGTGCACCTCAATTCGGACCGTACCCGCAAACAACTCGCCGGTATGGACCCGACTGCACGGCCGGCCCCGGGGGCCGAGACCGCGCATCTCTACAGTCCTGATTTCAGTGCGCGGACGTACCGGGCCCTCTTCGATGCCGCCGCCAGCGCGCTGGCGGCCGGACTGGGGGTCGTGGTCGACGCGACTTTCGTGCGGCGGGTGGATCGCGACAGCGCCCGCGAACTGGCCCGCCGCCATGGTGTGCCGGTCCTCTTCATCGAGTGCCGGTGTACGGACGCCGAAGTACGCCGCCGTATCGCTGCCCGCATCCGCGACGACCGGGACGCCTCGGATGCCACGTGGGCGGTTTACCGCGACCAGCATCGACACGCCGACCCGTTCGCCGACGACGAACGCCAGAGCCTGCTGCCGGTGTCGACCGAAGACCCGGGGGCAGTCGTCGCTCGGAACATCGAGCAGCGGCTACGCCGGGCTTGCGACGGCGGGTAGCCCCAACTCCCGTCGGTCAAGGGCGCCGGTGAGGACGGGCACGGACCCCGCAGACCGCGACACCGTCCGATCGCGCACGGGCGACCACTGCCGCCCGCGCGCGGCGTCCTGGTCTCAGTCCTGCGTCCGCACCTCGATGTTGCGCTTACGCACCGTGATCCATTTGTCCAGGATCTCCTCGAGTTCACCGTCGGCCTTCCACCTGGCGAGGACGCGGTTCAGTCGCTCGCGCAGGGCGGTGTCGTCGCGGCGTACTGCCCAGGCGAGGTACTCCTTGGTGAGCGGCGTGTAGAGGCCTCTGAGATCCTGATTCGACGTCAGCAGCCCGCCCGTGATCTTCCAGACTCCGGGAGCGTCCATCACGAAGTAATCGACGAGATTGCCGCGTAACGCCGTGATGCCGTCGTCGACGCTGTCGAAGCCGACGACCGTGGCGCGCGGCAGACTCTCCCGCGCGAACGACTCGCTGGTCGTGTTCTTCAACACGCCGACGCGAATGCCCGGTTCGTTCATCCGGCCTTCTTCGTAGAGGCGCAGGTAGTCGGCCTTACGAATGACCGCCATCTGTCCCACCTGGAGGTACGGTTCCGCGAAGCTCACTTGCGCCGCCCGCTCCGGCGTGATCGACATGCCCGACATGATCAGGTCGATCCGCCCCGCCTGCAGCGCCGGGATGAGTTCTTCCCATTGCAGCTCGACGAACTCGATGTCGGTATCGAGGTCTTCATCGAGGCCATCAGCGAGATCGACTTCGACGCCGGCGAGTTTACCGTCCTTCACATAGGCGAGCGGCGGGTAGATCGGCGCGATCCCGGCCCGCAGCACGCCGGCCACACGCGTCGATCGCCGTGACCCCGCACAGGCGGGTAGGACGATGCCGGCCGCCAGCGCTACCGCCGCCAGCGCAATGCCGTGATGGAGTTGGCGGCGCGTCCTTGCGGAGTTCCTCATCGTGCTCCTCCTCTTCGGGTGCGGTCCGCCGTGTTCTCGCAAGCGCCCGGGCTCAGGTCAATCGACTTGCCCGCCGGCCCTCGCCGATTCGGGGTTGAGCGCGGTCGCTTTGCGTGTACATCTGGCGCCGTGCAACTTGCCGGGGCAGTCATCCTCGTCGCACTGATGCAGCCTGTGGGGGCGGCGGTCGTGGCGCCGCCGTCAGCGCCGTCGGTAAGCCCCGTGCAGCCGCCGTTGGCGGAGGACGCCCCGTGGCCGGTTGCCCGCGGCGACGCCCGTAACACCGGACGGTTGCGTGACGGCGTGGCGAAGGCCCTGGCCGCACCGGTTTCGCCCTGGCGATTTCCGGTCGACGGGGCGGTTGTTGCCGTCCCGGTCATCGATGGCGCGGAGCGCATCTACGTGGGCACAACCACCGGGACCTTGCACGTCTTCGACCCGTTTGCCGGTCGAGAACCGTGGCGCGTCGCGCTCGGCGAACCGATCTCCGCTGCCGCGGCATTGGGGCCCGACAGGGAGATATATGTTGCCGCCGGAGCACATCTGGCGGCAGTGTCGGTGGATGGTGCGACGCGCTGGGCATTCGATGCTCGCCGCGATCGCGACCGCTGCCGGGTGACGCTCGGCGTAGGGGACAACTGGCAGGGCGGCATTGCGATCTCACCCGACGGCGACGTCTGTGCGGGCAACGACGACTTCTTCGTGTACTGTCTCGATGCGCGCGGGCGCGTCGCCTGGGCGCGGCGTGTCGGGTTGCCGATCTGGGCGCCGGTGGCCTTCGGACACGATGGGACGGCGTACGTCCCGTCGCTCGACATGAACCTCTACGCGCTGGCGGCCGCGACCGGCGCGGTACGCTGGCGGCGGGATCTCGGCGCCCCGCTCGCTACGGCCGCCGCGGTTGGCGACGACGGGACGCTTTACGTTGGTGCGACGGACGGGCAGGTGCACGCCCTGGACGGCGACAGCGGGACGGTGCGCTGGAGCACGCGCGCCGGCGCGCCGGTCCTGGCGCCGCCCGCCGTTGCCACCGACGGCACGGTCTACGTTGCGTCGACTGACGGGCGCTTGGCGGCTCTCGACGCCGCGTCTGGTGCAGCGCGGTGGACATACTGGTTCGCCGACCGGCTGCGCACGGCGCCGGCGATCGGACCCGACCCGGAGGGTCGTGGCAGTCATCTCGTCTACGTGGGTGGAGGCGACGGGGGGTTGTACGCGTTGGCTCCGGACGGTCGGCCGCGCTGGGTGTACGAGCCGGCGGCGCCGGGGAACACGGCCGGGCGGCCGGCGATCGAGAGCGGGCCGGCGCTCGGTCGTTACGGGGCGGCGGTGGGAACGGCGGCAGGTGCAGTGCACTACGTGCCCTACGACTACTACTTGCGCGACGGCGCCAGTAACGTCCGCAGGCCGGCGGTTCCGGCGGTAGCGCCTGCGCCCCAGTGGCGCGTGGTCGAACCGGACGGGTCTCTGCACGAGCGACCTCTCACGACCGTCAAGACCGATGCGAATCCGATCACAGTGGGGCGAACGGAGGTGGTCACGTTGCGGGCTCTGCAGACGGAAAGGCCGGCAACGGGCGCCGGTGAAGTTCCGTCCGCGGATGGATTCGAGGTGCGGACGGCACCCGGAAAATACCGCGTTGTCCCGCTTGGCGATCGGCTGTCGTTGGCCCTCGTCCCGCGGGCGATTCTGCCGGGCGTAGCATCCTTGCCCTTATCCGTCTCCGGTCGGTTTGCGGCTCCGGGCGGTGGGGACGATCTCTTCGAGGGGCACGCCGTACTGCAGACGGAGGCCGAGTCGGTCGAGAATCCGCTCGCGCTCGGGTTGCACCGTGGTTTCCGCCTCACGCGGCTGACGGTGTCGCAGCCGCCGGCGCTGGCTGCTCTCCTGGGGCCGGCGCTGCACTCGATTGCGATTCCGTTCGTTGTCGTCGAGACGTTGCCGGAGTGGCGGACGTTTGCGGCGTGGGCTCTGCAGGTGTCGGAGACGGGGGGGCCGAGGCTACTGTCGGCCTGGCGCGGTCAGTGGAGTGGAGACGCGATGGTCATGGAAGCGACCTCCGTCTTCGTTGCTATTGCCGGGATCGCTGTGCCGATCGACCGGCTCCGCTTCGCCGGGCGTTTTGCGCCGGGTGGGCAGGTGGCGCCGGGGGCGACCCTGTTTGCCGAGGTGCGCCCGCC
>JAKLJW010000033.1:0-1618 GCA_023150935.1 Candidatus Binatia bacterium
GTCTACGGGGAAGCGGCCGTGAACGGGTACGTGAACGAGTACGAGTACGGAGGAGATGGCGGCTCGGCGGCGCGCGCAGGCGAGGGGTCGGTGGGACATCCACTCGGGGGTCGGTGGGACATCCACTCGCGCCTGCCGGAGAGATGGGTGTCCAGCACCTCACGTGAACGAGTACGAGTACGGAGGAGAGGGCGGCTCGGCGGCGCCCGCTGGCGAGGGGTCGGTGGGACATCCACTCGCGCCTGCCGGAGAGATGGGTGTCCAGCACCTCACTTCGCCGCGCCGCTGATCTCCGCTGACACTTCTCTCACAAAAGGACGCAGACCACTTCACGCCACGGCAACTTCACCAGATTCACGCGCTTTCTCTCAGCCGTTCACAGTTCTCTTCCGCTTTGGGACGACGCCACTAGGACCGCACGCCGTTGATTGTAAACCGGGGACCAGATGACGTCTAACGGCTTGCGCCTGAGCTGCCGGCGTAGTGGCGACCGCGACTGGCAACGGCGTTCAAGCCGGACAGATCGAGGCGCTTGTTATGTGTCCTTTCGGCAAGCGTGCATGCGGGGTGCCGCCCGCTTTGAGTAAGCTGCCCGACCATCTCGACGGAAGGAGGGATGAGGGCAAGGACCCCTGCGGTCGCGTGCCCGACGGTGTGGCGCAGAGGGGCCGGTCGCCGCAAGGAACGGCAACGTCGCACACTCAGTCCTTCTCCGCGGCGCTTTTCGGGGTGAAAACGAGCCCATGAACCGAGCCAAACGCTCAGTGTAAGCCGCACGCGTTCCTTGCGCGCGGCGGCTCGACGCTGTTGTTCGGCATCCTGCCGCCATCATGCATACAGCAGGCGCCCCTTGGGCTCAGGGATGGCCCGGCCCAGATCGCGAGCGGTTTCGATCCATTCCCGAATCACGACCTCTGCGTTGGCCAGGGCCTGCTTGTACGTGGCGCCATCGGCTGCACACCCCGGGAGCTCGGGGACCTCCGCAATGTATGCTTCGTCCTCGGCACTCCAGTAGATGATGATCTCGTACTTCCACTTATCGGCCATTCGATCCTCCCGCCATTCGGTACTTCACGATGACGGCGCGCACCTGCTTGACCTGATACGGTTTCGCGTTCCGGTCCCTCGGCTGCAGGTTCAGGATCTCTTCGACGCCGGTCTTCGTGAAGATGTGGTGGCTCCCGCGAATCCGCTCGTCGAATCCCAGACGAAGAAGCAAGCCGCGCAATCGGTCGAACTAAACGTTGGCATCCGCAGTGCCGCTCAGAATCTGGGCGAGGAGGGTATCGCGCTTGGCCACTCCCGGAGTCTAGCCGAAGGGCTGCCCAAAGCCGAACGCATGGCCGGTCCGACGCGGCATCCTTTGCGTCACACGGCTGCCTCGATTGCTCCTTGGATCTGCTTCCGATCAAAGGACACGACGTTCCCCGTCACGCCGAACGAGTAAGGGTGTTTCCGCCATCCGGCTCGACGTGCCGGCACGCGAGCCAGCACAGCGCAGAACGAAGCTGCGAGACGGATCCCTCAACCGCGGGAGGACGAGCCTGCCACCGAACCGCTCGGTGCACGGCCCGCCCTCCCGTTCTCGGATCTACCGGCCGCTGCTGCGACCTCTACA
>JAKLJW010000033.1:1626-3218 GCA_023150935.1 Candidatus Binatia bacterium
CGAGCCTGCCACCGAACCGCTCGGTGCACGGCCCGCCCTCCCGTTCTCGGATCTACCGGCCGCTGCTGCGACCTCTACATGACGCTCAAGCTGAAGTTGCCCGCCTCGCTGGCGAAGCCGTTGACGATGATGAAGTAGGTGGTGCCCCGCTACCAGCGGCAGGGCGATGCTCGACGCGCGCCCGCACACCGATTATTCGCCGTCGTCGTTGCAGGCCCGTTCCGGTCCGACGCAGGTGCCCTGCCGGACGTGCAGGACGCTGTCGAAGTTGGTCGCGAAGGGAGAGCCGCAGGGGAACTGACGAGACACATGTGCGCCCCGCAACCGTGCTCGCGTGTTTGGCAATAGGCCACCGGGCGCGGGGACGGTCTGATGCAGCGCCTTTGCGAATCGCCGTCGCATCATGTGGAAGCCCCGAGATCCACGTATTCGGCGTGGCGACAGAGGCGCGGGGCCAATCGGCGGTTCAAGCTGGCAGGGGTGGCTCGTCAGGGTCCGCGTGAGGCGGCATCGTCTCCTCAGCTCGGGTTGACATCAGATGCGCCGGCAGGAATCATCGGGCATCATGCGGACGACGATCGACATCGATGACCCGATCCTGAAGGAAGTGAAGCGCCTGCGGAAGCGTGAGGGCAGATCGCTGGGGCGCCTGGTGTCGGATCTGCTCGCCGAGTCGCTCGCTCGCCGTCGCAACGCGGTGCAAACGGAGAAGGCGTTCGCCTGGATTCAGCGGAGCATGGGGGCCAGGGTGGATCTGGGCGACAAGGATCTCATACATTCCATCCTCGACGCCGAGCGAGACGGTGGTGATGAGCGGGACTAGGAGTTGCTCGTGAGCTTCGCGGTCGACGTGAACGTGTTGCTGTACGCGTCCGACGCCTCGAGCCCCCTCCACGCGCGGGCGAGAGCGGCGCTGCTCGAGTGGGTCGCGGGCCCGGAGGTGTTCTGCCTGGCGTGGCCGACCGTCATCAGCTACCTGCGCATCGCAACGCATTCGTCGATCTTTGCGAGTCCCCTGAGTTCCGAGGAAGCGATGACCAACGTGAGCTCACTGGTGTCGCTCCCGCACGTCCGGTTGATCGCCGAGGAAGAAGGCTTCTGGGATGTCTACCGTGAGGTCGCTGGCCCTGTTCGTCCACGAGGGGCGTTAGTCCCGGACGCCCACCTCGCCGCCATCCTCCGCCAGCACGGGGTTACTGTCCTCCACACCAACGATCGTGACTTCAGGCGATTTGACTTCCTGCAGATCCGCAATCCGTTCGGCCAGTGATCCCGTCCGCGCCGGTGAACAGGTGGACGGCGAGCGAACTGGAAGTTCACGCGAACCACGACAACCCGCGGTAATCCCTGGCTTTCGGTCACCGGAGCGGACCGATTGCGCGTCCATGGCTTCGTCTTCGACGGCAAAACCGGTTGCGGCCAATCCCATGCCCCGAGGGCCTCGTGTCGACGCACCGAACTGCCTCCATCATGGGGTCGGTGGGACATCCACTCGCGCCTGCGGGAGAGATGGGGGTCCAGCACCTCACTTCGGCATCCACCCCGTACCCGTACTCAGCGAAGCGGTACACGTACTCGTACCCGGATCCGGA
>JAKLJW010000033.1:3228-62166 GCA_023150935.1 Candidatus Binatia bacterium
TCACTTCGGCATCCACCCCGTACCCGTACTCAGCGAAGCGGTACACGTACTCGTACCCGGATCCGGACTGAGGGCACCCAGGGATGAAGTTGGACCACGAACGGTTGGACGTCTCAGGGGAAGCGGCCGTGAACGAGTACGTGAACGAGTACGAGTACGGAGGAGAGACCGGCTCGGCGGCGCCCGCAGGCGAGGGGTCGGTGGGACATCCACTCGCTCCTGCCGGAGAGATGGGGGTCCAGCACCTCACTTCGGCATCCACCCCGTACCCGTACTCAGCGAAGCGGTACACGTACTCGTACCCGGATCCGGACTGAGGGCACCCAGGGATGAAGTTGGACCACGAACGGTTGGACGTCTCAGGGGAAGCGGCCGTGAACGAGTACGTGAACGAGTACGAGTACGGAGGAGAGACCGGCTCGGCGGCGCCCGCAGGCGAGGGGTCGGTGGGACATCCACTCGCGCCTGCCGGAGAGATGGGTGTCCAGCACCTCACTTCGGCATCCACCCCGTACCCGTACTCAGCGAAGCGGTACACGTACTCGTACCCGGATCCGGACTGAGGGCACGCAGGGATGAAGTTGGACCACGAGCGGTGGCCGTCTCAGGGGAAGCGGCCGTGAACGAGTACGTGAACGAGTACGAGTACGGAGGAGAGGCCGGCTCGGCGGCGCCCGCAGGCGGGGTGCCGCACAAGTGACTGCACGCCGCGGCGGGCACCGGGCCATGCTGCCGGATTGAGGCCGCCTGATTGCCCGCCGCGCGTAAGTTCCGGCTGTTGGCTCCGTGCGCCGCTCCTGCTACGCGAGAGCTCCATGAAGCTGGCTTGCGTCATTGCGGGAGTTGCTGTCGGGCTGGTTGGCTGGGTAACTGTGGCGCCGGCGCAAGGGCAGGCCGCCGCGCATGGCATCGCCATGCACGGAAACTTGAAGTACCCGCCCGGGTTCGCGCACTTCGCCTACGTCAACCCGGAGGCGCCCAAAGGGGGGGAGGCGCGGCAGGCGACGATCGGCACCTTCGACAGCTTCAACGCCTTCATCGTCAAGGGCAACCCTGCCGCCGGCGTCGGCCAGATCTACGATACCCTGCTCACCACCGCCGCCGACGAGCCCTTCAGCGAATACGGGCTGCTCGCCGAAAGCGTCGAAGTGCCGGCCGACCGCGCGTGGGTCGCGTTTACGCTGCGCGCGACGGCGCGCTGGCACGACGGCAAGCCCGTCACCGTCGAGGACGTCATCTGGAGCTTCAATACCCTGCGCGCCAAAGGCCAGCCGTTCTTCCGCGCCTACTACGCCGGCGTCGCCGCGGTCGAGAAAACCGGCGCGCGGACGGTCAAGTTCACGTTCGCCCCCGGCGACAACCGTGAGCTACCGCTCATTCTCGGCCAATTCCCGATCTTCCCGCAGCACTACTGGCAGTCCCGAGAGTTCGACAAGACCTCGCTCGAGCCTCCGCTCGGCTCCGGTCCGTACAGGATCGACGCCTTCGAGGCTGGTCGCTTCGTCACCTACCGCCGTGTTGCCGATTACTGGGGCAAGGATCTGCCGGTGAACGTCGGCCGCTACAACTTCGATGTCATTCGCATCGACTATTACCGCGATTCGACCGTGGCGCTGGAGGCGTTCAAGGCCGGCGAGTACGACCTCCGTCCGGAGGAGTCGGCGAAGAGCTGGGCGACCGCTTACGACTTCCCCGCGGTCGCCGCCGGCGCGGTGCAGAAGCGCGAGTTCCCGCACAGCCGCCCCGCCGGTATGCAAGCCTTCGCATTCAACACCCGCCGGCCGATCTTCCGCGATCGGCGGGTGCGCCAAGCTCTGGGATACCTGTTCGACTTCGAGTGGTCGAACCGCACGCTCTTTTACGGCCAGTACACCCGCCTGCGCAGCTACTTCGACAACTCGGAACTGGCCGCCAACGGCGTGCCCGGCGCCGACGAAATCGCCGTGCTGAAGCCTTTCGAGGGGCGCGTGCCGCCGGAGGTGCTCACGCAGGCTTACCAGCCGCCGGCGACCGACGGATCGGGCAATCTCCGCGAGAACATGCGCTCGGCAGTCGAACTCCTCCGCAGTGCGGGCTGGGTCGTGGACGCGAAGACGCGCAAGCTCACTCACGCCGAGAGCGGCCGCGTGCTGGCGTTCGAGATCCTGCTGAACACACCCCAGTTCGAACGCATCGCCTTGCCGTTCGCGAAGAATCTCGAACGGCTGGGCGTCGACGCCGCGGTGCGCACCGTCGACACCGCACAGTATCAACGGCGCATCGACGAGTTCGACTTCGATATGGTGGTGGCCAACTGGCCGCAGTCGCTGTCGCCCGGCAACGAGCAGCGCGACTTCTGGACGACGGCCTTTGCGGACAAGCCCGGGAGCCGCAACCTCATCGGCATCAAGGACCCGGTTATCGATGCGCTGGTCGAGCAGGCGATCGCCGCGCCCGACCGGGAGGCGCTGGTCAGCCGTGTGCACGCCCTCGATCGGGTTCTGCAGTGGGGGTTCTGGGTCATTCCGCAGTGGTATCTGCCGTTCGACCGGATCGCTTACTGGGACAAGTTCGGCCGTCCGTCGGTGGTGCCGGCGCAGGGGGTGCAGCTCGACACCTGGTGGATCGATTCCGGGAAGGTCGCCGCGCTCGAGGCCGCGGGTAAGCGGGGCGAGAAGTAGGGGCGGCGCGGTCGGGCATGGCGGCGTACATCCTCAGGCGCCTGCTCCTGATGATTCCGACGCTGTTCGGGGTCATGGTGCTGAACTTTGTCATCATCAACGCGGCGCCGGGCGGGCCGGTCGAGCAGGTGATCGCGCGGGTGCAGGGGCACGACGTGGCGGCAACCGCGCGGTTCGGCGGCGGCCAGCAACGCGAGGTCGGCGATACGCAGCGCCGTCCGGCCGAGCGCGACGGCGGCGCGGGCGGCGGCAAGTACCGCGGCGCTCGCGGACTCGACCCGCAGTTCATCGCCGACCTCGAACGCCAGTTCGGCTTCGATAAGCCGCCGCTGGAGCGCTTTCTGAGGATGATGGGCGGCTTCCTCCGCTTCGACTTCGGCAACAGCTTCTTTCGCGACGCGTCGGTCGTCGACCTCGTGATCGAGAAGATGCCGGTGTCGATTTCGCTCGGGCTCTGGACGTTGCTCCTCGTCTACACGATTTCCGTCCCGCTCGGCATAGCCAAGGCCGTGCGGGACGGCTCGCGCTTCGATGTCTGGACGTCGGCGGTGGTGATCGTCGGCAACGCCGTGCCGGGGTTCCTGTTTGCGATTCTGCTCATCGTCCTGTTCGCGGGAGGCCGTTACTTCGACTGGTTCCCGTTGCGCGGTCTGGTGTCGGACGACTGGCATCAGCTCGACCTGTGGCACAAGGTGACCGACTACCTGTGGCACATCGCGTTGCCGGTGCTGTCGATGGTGATCGGCGGCTTTGCGAGCCTGACGATGCTGACGAAGAATTCGTTCCTCGATCAGATCGGGCAGCAATACGTGGTGACGGCGCGGGCGAAGGGCCTTGGCGAGGGGAGGGTGCTGTACGGCCATGTCTTTCGTAACGCGATGCTGATCGTAATTGCCGGCTTCCCGGGCGCGTTCATCGGCGTGCTGTTCACGGGCGCCCTGCTGACCGAGGTCATCTTCTCGCTCGACGGCCTGGGGTTGCTCGGCTTCGAGGCGGCAATCAACCGCGACTATCCGGTGATGTTCGGCACGTTGTACTTCTTCACCTTGCTCGGCTTGTTGATGAAGCTGATCGAGGACATCACCTACGCCGTCGTCGACCCGCGCATCGACTTTGGCGCCCGTGACGGGTGAGCGGGAAGCCGATGACGCCGCTTAACGCGCGGCGGTGGGCGAACTTCTGCGCCAATCGCCGTGGTTACTGGTCGATGTGGGCGTTCGCGGTTCTTCTCGTGCTGAGTCTCGGGGCGGAACTGATCGCCAACGACCGGCCGCTGTTCGTCTGGTACGACGGGCGGGCCTACCTGCCTGTCTTCGTGAGCTATCCGGAGAGCGACTTCGGCGGTTTTCTCGACACCGAGGCGGACTACACCGATCCGGAAGTGCAGCGGTTGATCGGGGGGCGCGGGTGGATGGTGTGGCCGCCGGTGCCGTACCGGTACGACACGGTGGTCCACGACCTGCCCGGTCCGGCGCCGTCGCCGCCGACACGGCAGAACTGGCTCGGCACCGACGATCAGGCGCGCGACGTCGTGGCGCGGCTGATTTACGGGTTGCGCCTGTCGTTGCTGTTCGGACTGATACTCACGGCATTGAGTTCGGCCATCGGCGTTACCGCCGGTGCGCTGCAGGGGTACTTTGGCGGCTGGACCGATCTGTTCTTTCAGCGCTTCATCGAGATCTGGTCGGGCCTGCCGACCCTGTACCTGCTGATCATCATGGCGAGCGTGGTGGCGCCGAGTTTCTGGTGGTTGTTGCTGCTGATGTTGCTGTTCAGTTGGATGGCGCTCGTCGGCGTGGTGCGGGCGGAGGTGCTTCGGGCGCGCAACCTCGACTACGTACGCGCCGCGCGGGCGCTGGGGCTGGGCACCGTGCGCACGCTGTTTCGCCACGTGCTGCCCAATGCGACGGTGGCGGCGCTGAGTTACCTGCCCTTCGTCACCAGCGGCGCCGTGGTCACGCTGACCGCGCTCGACTTCCTCGGCTTCGGCCTGCCGCCGGGATCGCCGTCCCTCGGCGAGTTGCTGAAGCAGGGCAAGGAGAACCTGCAGGCGCCGTGGCTGGGGTTTACGGGATTTGGGGTCATCGCCGTCATTTTGAGTTTGCTCGTGTTCGTTGGCGAAGCGGTGCGCGACGCGCTCGACCCGCGCAAGACGCAAGGGGGCGCCGCGGCGGAAGCGGCGGTGAGCGGAGGGGAGGGAGTCGCGGCGGTAGGGGAGGGCGAGGTGCGCGGCGGCCTCCTGGCGGTGCGCGACCTGCGGGTGCGGTTCGGTCGCGGTGTGGGGGCGGTGGATGCCGTGCGCGGCGTGTCGTTCGGTATCGAGAAGGGGGAGACGCTGGCGCTGGTCGGCGAGAGCGGGTCGGGGAAGTCGGTGACGGCGTTGTCGATCTTGCAGCTTCTGCCGCGCGGGGCGGCGAGTCATCCGGGCGGCAGTATCCGCTTTCTCGGGGAGGAGTTGATCGGGGCGCCGGCGGCGCGCTTGCGGGCAGTGCGCGGCGACCGCATCGCGATGGTGTTTCAGGAGCCGATGACCTCGCTCAACCCGCTGCACGGCATTGCCCGGCAGGTGAGCGAAGCCTTGACATTGCATCGCGATTTGAACGCCGCGGCGGCGCGGGAGCGCACTTTGGAGTTGCTGCGGACCGTGGGTCTGCGGGATGCGGAGCGCCGACTCGATGCCCTGCCGCACGAGCTTTCCGGCGGGCAGCGGCAGCGGGTGATGATTGCGATGGCGCTGGCGAACGAGCCGGACCTGCTGATCGCCGACGAGCCGACGACTGCTGTCGACGTCACCATTCAGGCGCAGCTCCTGGCGTTGTTGAAGGACCTGCAGCGGCGTCTCGGCATGGCGATGCTGTTTATCACGCACGATCTCGGCATCGTGCGGCGGCTTGCGGATCGCGTGTGCGTGATGCGCGGCGGGCAGATCGTCGAGGCGGGAACGACGGCGCGCGTGCTCGGCGCGCCGGCGCACCCGTATACGCGTGCGCTGCTGGCTGCCGAGCCCGGCGGGGCGCCGCCGCCGCGGCCGCGCGGCGATGGCGAGCCGGTGCTCGCCTGCCGGGGATTGAGGGTGCGGTTCCCGATCAAGGCGGGGGTGTGGCGTCGCACGGTGGCGCACGTGCGGGCGGTGGACGGGGTCGACCTGACGATACGGGCGGGCGAGACCGTGGGGGTGGTCGGGGAGAGCGGTTCCGGCAAGACGACGTTGGGGCTGGCCCTGTTGCGGCTGATCGCGAGTGAGGGGGAGATCGCGTACGCGGGGCAGGCGATTCAGGGCTGGCGGGCGGCGGCGGTGCGGCCGTTGCGGCGCCACTTACAGATCGTGTTCCAGGACCCGTACGGCTCGCTCAGCCCGCGCATGTCGATCGGGCAGATTCTCGCCGAGGGTCTGCGCGTACACGGTCTTGCGGCCGGACCGGCGGACGCCGAAGCGCGCATTGACCGGATGCTCGAGGAGGTGGGGCTCGACGGGGCGATGCGGTACCGGTATCCGCACGAGCTTTCGGGCGGGCAGCGCCAGCGCGTGGCGATTGCGCGCGCAATGGTGTTGGAGCCGAGGCTGGTGGTGCTCGACGAGCCGACCTCGGCGCTCGACGTGTCGGTGCAGGCGCAGATCGTGGCGCTGCTCAGGGAGTTGCAGCAGCGTCACGGCACGGCGTACTTGTTCATCAGCCACGACCTGCGGGTGGTGCGGGCGCTGAGTCATGAGGTCCTGGTGATGCGCGCCGGGCAGGTCGTCGAGCAGGGGCCGGCGGCGCGTGTGTTCGAGTCGCCGCGAGACCCGTACACGCAGGCGTTGCTCGCGGCAGCGTTCGAGCTGACGGCCGTCGAGGGGGTCGTGAGCGAGTAGGCGGCTCAGGTCGGACGGCGACAACGGGCGGTTACCGGCGGTCTCTTCTACCGCGCCGATTGGCATCCTCGCGCCAGCCAGCCCTGAACGGGTGGATGTCACGTCAGTTCCCCACGTCGGTTCCGTCGGTCACATGTGGTCACGCGAGGGGGGGCATCCTCGTGAAGAATCGTGCCGCCAGAGGGGGGCACACTGGCGAAAAATTCTGCCGACAGGGGTCCCTTGCTAGTGAAAATCGACGTCGACACGATGCGAGTTCAACGACGGTACGGGTCCCCTCTTGCCTCGTTGAGGGCTTCGATCGTGCGGAAACGGCGGACGCCACGCGGCAGGTCCGGCGTAGCGGAATAGCGACGATAGAAGCGCAGCATCTCGCTCACTAGCTGAAGATTGCGCGGGTCAGCGGGATCCGTCCACGGCGGCGGCATGTCAGTCACAGACCGATAACGAAAGACCGGCATCTACTTCTTCTCCAATCCGAATCGCTCAGCGAGCATGGCCGCGTCCATACGATCCATCAAGCGGACGGTATCCTTCTTGAGCAGCCAGAGAGTGCGCGGGGTCACCACGCGAACCGGCACGTCGTCGTAGCTCTTCACCTCGATCTCTAGCTCGGAATAGCTCACGGCCTCACCCAGTCTGGTCACCAGATCGAACCCGAATCCGTCCGGGGGAAGATAGCGCACCGCGGGATAATCACCGCAAAGATCGTCCGCGCTTATCTCGTCGATGCTGGGATCGTCGAACACCGAGCGCAGCCCGGTCTTAAGGCGCTCGATATTTTCGGCTTCGGGTCGAACGAACAGATCCAGATCGCCGGTTGCGCGAGCCAACCCGTGCAGTCCCAGCGCCACGGCGCCGAATACGGCATAATCGACAGCCTGATCGTGCAGGGCGCGAAAAATCTCCCTCAATCGTACTTCATCGAGGCTCGGGGATTCGCCCATGGCCGACGGATAACACCTGCCGAAACGCTCGCCAAGGGAGGGCGATCGGCGTCCGCAGGGTGGCCGGGTCCAGGCCTGGGTGACGTTCCGGCCGAGGCATTACATTCCTTACCGGAGCCTAGCCCTGGAGCGCCGGACGAAGTCGGTTCACGGCGGCGTGGAGCAGCTTCCTGCGTCCGCCGTCCAGACTGGTGAGCGCATCCACCCGTTGCTGGAGGACCTGTGGGTCCACAATCCTCTCGCGCAATAGAATGCCGACGAACTCGAAGTCCTTCGGCCGGCCCGCCGCGAGCTTGCTCGCCGCCAGATCCGTGGGATCGAGGCATAGACCTCGGAATCCGTTTGTATTCTGGTTGTCGATCACGACCAGGCGTTCCTGCCATCCCTCCGGGAGAACGATCCCGTCCATGTCCACGCCATCGACATAGAAGCCGAACGTCTTGTGAAACGGGCTTAGCTCGCCGATCGAGCCCTCGATCAGCGACTCCAGTTCCGGATGGTTTCTGGGTGCAACGTCGGCTTCCATCGAGCGTAGCAGGTCCGGATGTGCATTGGGGCACGCTCCCAGGATCGCCTGGCTGCCAACAACGAAGATCTCATGATCGCCGGAAATCGCGCCGGCAGCGCGGATCGCGTGCTCGAGCTGGTCGCGCGTCATGCGCTCTTCCCGCCGACATCGCCGCTGGCCTCCTGTTCGACTGCCTCCAGGACCGCCCACCGCTCGCGCGGGGTTAGCACCGGAGCAAGCGGAGAGCATTGGCGCAGGGTTTGCCCTTCCTCGGGATCGAGGATCGAGTCGGCGATCCGGTCGACAGACCAGCAGGACAGCATCTCGTGCCACTGTGCCAGCCACGTTGCAGACGCCTGATTCTCCTTGCGCTGTCGCCATTCGCGCACCAGATCGAGGCAGGGCTCCCGCAGTTCGGGATGCCGCCGCAGTTTCTCGATCGCAGCGCGGTGCAAGCGAAGGTTTCGTAGGTCGGAACGCGCGTGACCGTGCGGCTTCACGACGCCAGCAATACCGCCGCGGCCGTGCACGAGCAAGCGACGCGGCGCTTAGCGGCGGGGCGCCGACCACCGACGCCTGACCACTGACCACCGACCAGTGAGCCGTCCCGCATCGAAGCGGTGCAGCGCCACGTAGAAGACGGGTACGAACGGAATCGCCAGTAAAGTCGAAGCGATCATGCCGCCGAAGACGATCGTGCCCAGGGATTGCTGGCTCGCCGAGCCGGCGCCGTCGGCGGCACGATCTCCGGGTACTGGGCCACCGGCAAAGCCAGCAGACACACGAGGCCGAGGACGAGGGTGACGATGGCGACGATGGCGACGGCGTGGGCGAGAATCGGCCGTTCGACGAAGAACCTGGACATGCGCCGGCGCCGCCTCAGCCGCCGTTCTGCGGCGCGCTTCCCGCGGCATCGTCGAGGCGCTGCGGCGTTACGGTGTGCCCGGGAATCGCCTGCAGGACTCCGTCGACGATCACCCAGTCGTCGGGCCGCAGGCCTTCCTCGATCGCGAGCAAGGAACCCTCCTGGCGGCCCGTCTTCACGCTCCGGCGTTCGACGAGTTGCCGATCGCCGACGACGAGCACGTACTCTCCTTGCTGATCGAAACTGACGGCCTCGCCCGGCACGAGGAGCGCCTCGCGTTCGAACGCTGCGCGCACTCGTACGCGCACCAACAATCCGGGCAGGACGGCGTTGTCCGGGTTCGGGAACACGCTGCGGACACCGGCGGCCAAAATAACGTGAGGTTGCGTTCGTGGGCCAGCTCCACCAGGCGAGTCAGCACCGGATGGTCGAGCGCGGCCCACCAGACGAGACGCTCCGGCCCGGACGGCGTGACCGTTCGTCCCGCGGCCGTCCACCAGTCGGCGACGGGCAGCGCCGGTCCTTGGAAGTCGGGTCCGAGCTTACAGCCCTTGGCAAAGAAGGAGTGCGCCAGGGCAAGCCGCCCGGGGGCATCCGTGCAGGAGGGTCTTGTGGACATGCGCCCGGGGCATCGAATTAGACGCTTACGTGAGGCGCTGAGCGCGGTCGACTGGGTTCAGGACCTGGAGACCCGTGACGCTGGCTGTTCGGCCCGAGGATTGCCGAATCGAGGTCGGGAGTTCAGCTCGGCGATATCTCCACGTGGCGGATGTCGAGTACGGCGCAGGGGTCTTCGCCGGCGAGGAAGGTCCGTTGGCCGACGCCGCGGACCGGGCCTTCCGGGGTTTCCAGCCACTCCGTGCGGCGGCCCAGCTTCACCTGGTCGTCGGCGTGGGCGTGCGAGCCCTCGTACAGCACCGGCACGTAGCCACGGTACTGAGCGCCCGTGACCAATTCGAGCCGGGCCGGAATCCAGAGGAGATCGCGTGGGCGCTCGGGGGCCGCGATGTCGAGCACGCGGATCTGTTCGAACGGCACCCACACGTAGTCGCGCACGACGATCAGTTCGAGAAACGGCGCGACGAGGTCGTCGCAGTCCCGGAACCCGTCGAAGGCGGCATCGCCGATGCGCCCACGCAGGCCGGTGCGAGTCTCCTCCGAGCACTCCAGCGTTGCCCGGGCGGCGGTTGGATCGCCGCTGCGAAGCTGGCCGATCGCCTCCAGGTGAAGAGCCGTGAACGGCGGCGGATCGAGCAGAAACTCGGGACGCAGACTCTCGGTATAGAGGCGACGGCGCAGGCGTTCGGCGTGGAGGATGTTGCGGTACACCTGCACCGCCGGCTCGGTCGAGGCGTCCTGATGCCCGACGACATCGAGTTGCCGGGCGGCCCGTTCGAAGTCGCCGGCGAAGCAGAGGAGCTCGAACAGGAAGGTCCGGTGGCGGAGTTCGGTGGGCCGGGCCTTGACGTCACGCGTAGCGGCGTCGACGGCGCCGCCGAGGTTCCCCTGCTGGAATAACGTTCCCGCGTCCACCTCAGTTCCCCAGATCTCCGCCTTCGGTCCGCCAGGCGGAGCCGCGCCGGAGGAGACTCCGACCGGCTCCGGGTCTCGGTTCCGCTTTCAGTTCTGCTTGATGTTCTTTTCGATGTCCCAGGCGTAGGTCACCTTGCCGCCCTTCGGCCCACCGGTCTTGTCCTGCTCCTGGTACTCGACCTTCACTTTGGTGAAGTTCAGGGCCACCTCTTCGGTCTGGCGCTCGTCGGTGCTGGCGCCGCCGGTCTTGACCGACGAAACGAGCAGATCTTCCATGGTGACCGTCAGATAATCGAGCGGCTTCTCGCCGGCTTTGCGGACGGTCAGTACGGCCTTTGGGATGTGTTTGCCGTTCGAGCACGCCAGCATCAGCTCGGGGCTCGACTTGTCGACGAACTTCGCGAACGACAGGTCGTGGACGTTCACCTTGCCGGTGCCGCCGCCGCCGCCGGTGCTGAAGGTCCCGGTCTGGGTCAAGCCCCACTTGTACGACAGCACGTCGATTTCCTCTTCGTGCTTGTCGAGCTTCGACTCGCCTTTGATACCGTCGATCTTGATCGTCATGTCTACGGCCATGGCTGCGGTCCCTCCTTGCGATGGTTGATGGTGGTTGGGATGTTATCCCTTCGCCTGCGGCAGTTCCGCGACCAGGCGGAGGGAGACGCCGAGCTCCTCCATCTGGAAGTGCGGCCGCAGGTACGCCACGGCCTCGTAAGAGCCGGGCTTGCCTTTGACGTCACGAACTTCGACGCGCGCCTCGCGCAACGGCTTCTCCGCTTTGGCCTTGGGGCCGGCCGTCTCCGGATTCTCCAGCACGTAGTTGAGAATCCATCGGTTCAGCCAGTCCTCGATCTCCTTACGTTCCATGGCCGCGCCGATCTTGTCGCGGGCCATGGCCTTGAGAAAGTGCGCGAAGCGCGAAGTGCAGAGAATGTAGGGGATGCGGGCCGAGAGCTGGGCGTTGCTGTTGGCGTCGTCGCGGTCGTAGAGCTTCGGCTTCTGGCACGACTGGCCGCCGAAGAACGCGGCGAAGTCGGTGCCCTTGCCGTGGCAGAGAGCGACGAAGCCGAGGTTGCTGATCTCGAACTCGCGCCGATCGGGAATGCCGATTTCCGTCGGGCACTTCATGTCGACTTCACCGTCCATCGTCTTGAACGTGTGCGTCGGCAGGCCCTCGACCAGCCCGCCGCCCTCGACGCCGCGGATCGCCGCGCACCACCCGTACTTGGCGAAGGCGTCGGTCAGTCGCGCACCGTAGGCATACGCCGCGTTGGTCCACAGGTAGTGGTCGTGGTTCCCGGCGACCTCGGTGAAATCGAACTCCTCGACCGGGACGGTCTCCTTGCCGTAGGGCAGGCGTCCGAGCACGCGCGGCATGGTCAGCGCCACGTAGCGCGAATCCTCGGAGTCGCGGAACGACTTCCACTTCGCGTACTCGACGGTGTCGAAGCCCTTCGAGAGGTCGCGGGGTTTGTTGAGTTCCGTGAACGACTCGAGCCCGAACATGCCGGCGTTGGCGGCGGAGACGAACGGGGCGTGCGCGGCGGCGGCGACGTTGGAGACTCGTTCGAGCAAGGCAATGTCCTGCGGGTGATTGCCGAACTCGTAGTCGCCGATCAGGGCGCCGAAGGGCTCGCCCATGAACATGCCGTACTCGTCCTCGTAGACTTTCTTGAACAAGCCGCTCTGGTCGAACTCCGAGGCCCGTTCGAGGTCCTTGAGCAGATCCTGTTTGGAGGCGTTGAGGACGCGGATCTTCAACTGGGTGCCGGTCTCGCTGTTGTGTACAAGGTAGTGCAGGCCGCGCCACGAGGCTTCGAGCTTCTGCAGGTCGGGATGGTGCAGAATCTCGTTAAGCTGTGCCGACAGGATGGCATCGATCTGCTCGATGCGTTTGTTGATGGTCTTTTCGGTGTCCTTGGCGACGACCAGCTTCGGGTCGAGGAGCTGGGCGACGAACTCCCGGATCAGGTCGCGGCCCCATTGGCGGGAATCCTCGTCCTTGGCGCGCAGACCCTTTTCCAGGATGGTGTCGAGCAAGCCGGCTTCGGCTTGCGGGGCGGCGGCGGGCGCCGCCCCCGGCGCTGTCTGCTTTTCGGCCATAATGGCTACTCCTTCTTCTCGCCCGGAGCTCCGGCGCCCGCGAGGCCGAGTGACTGACTGAGAGCGTTACGGGCTTCGGCATCGTTAACGATCTGGCCGAGCAGCTCTTCGAGCTTGTCGTTGCCGTCCATGCGGTTGAGGAGGTTCTTGAGCTTCTCGCGGGTATCGAGGAGCTGCCGCAGCGGCTCGACCTGGCGGGCGACGTTTTCCGGGGCGAAGTCGTCGATGCTCTTGAAGCGCAGCTCGACGTTGATCTGGTTACCCTCGGTGCCGCTCAACTTGTCGTCGACCCGGAAGGCGACCCGCGGGTTCATGGCCGCGAGCACGCTGTCGAAGTTGTCCCGGTCGATCTGTACGAACTTGCGCTCCTTGAGTGGCGGCTGGGCCTGGTCGGGCTTGCCCGCGAAGTCGCCGAGCACGCCGACGACGAAAGGCAACTCCTTCAGTTGCAGCGCGCCGTTCAGCTCGACGTCGTAGGTGATCTGGACGCGCGGCTTGCGGACGCGGTCGAGTTTGTGTTGCGTGCTTTCCTTGGCCATTCGGCTCTCCTTCCCACTGGTGTGCGGTACGTGTCGTTAGCGCTCGGCGGTTTCACGTCTGCCTCTTTCGCATTCTCACTCGCGTCTGACGAAGCCGAGGAGTTCGCCGATCTGTTCGCGGGTGGTCTGGTCTTTGACGATCTCGGTGACGAGTTCCTCCAGGGACATGCGGCCCCACGCGGTGGCGCGCTGGACCAGGTACGAGATGGGGCTGTGGGGCTCCGTCTTACGGAAGAACGCCGCGACCTCGGCGAGGCGCCGCAGGGCCTCGTCGCGCGAATTGATGGGGCCGGTGCCGGCCGCCATGCCGCCCGCGGCCGTCGTCGTGTCGGTTGCCGCCGGGCCGCTGTCGGCGGTCGTTTCGGGCACGCCGCCCTTGTCCTTGAGGATCCGGTTGACGAGTGCGGTGCATTCGTCGAGAGACTGGCGAATCGCCGCCGTCCCCGGGGCATTGCGGCCCATGCGCCGGTCGAGCAGGTTGTCGAGGCGGCGCAGCTCGGCGAGACAGTCGGTCAGGTCGTCCTTGAGCGCCGCATAGTACGCCAGCGGCGTGGCGGCTACCGCCTGTTCGAACGCCTTCGCGCGTCCCTCGGCTTCGGCGCGGCGCTGTTCGTAGGCGGTGTCGTCTTCGGTTTCGTTGCGGGGCGTGATGTAGCGCGACTTCCAGTACGCCCACGACGGTACGGCGCCGTTGACGTTGCCCACGGCCATGGCGACTTCGCGCAGGCGGTTGGGGAGGCGCGCACCCCGATCCGCTTCGGTCAGCCACACCAGGGGCGCCGCGCGAGGCTCCAAATCGTCTTCGTCCGGCAGGGGGTGAAGCTCGTCCCAGTACGCCTCCAGCAGCCCGTTGACGACCCGCAAGCCGTCGCGTAGCCCGCGGTATCCGTAAAGCTGCACCAGAGCTTCGACAACGAAGCCGGCGAGCATGAGATCCTTGCTGCGGGCGGCGAGGGCGCCGGTGGCCTTGTCGAGCACCGCCGCCCAGTCGGCTTGCACCGGCGAATCGCTCCCCAGGGCGTCGCGGTCGTCCTCGCGCCGGGCCTTGCGGATTTCGTCGTAAAGGGGGTCCCACCGCAGGTTCTCACCGCACGGACTGGCCCCCTCGACGGGCGCGAGCAGCCGATCGAGGTCGAGTACTCCTGGAGAACTCACGGTTACCTCTCCCGAGCGGGTCCCCTTCGCCGCCAGCTCCGGCGGAGTTGTCGTTACGATCGATTCCTCGTTAACCATAGGCCCGGAAGGCATGTCAAGCTGCGGGGCTGGCGCGCGTTGACAACGGCGGCACAAACAGCCAAGACGGAGCCGTTCGCGAGAGTGCGATGGGTGGCGCGGCGCCGGACGCGGGACGCCGCGACCGCTCCTATCGACCGGCCCGACCGGTAGAGGGTAAAGCGTATGCCCGGAGCTGACGACGAAATTCGCGCCGTGCCGGCGTTGCTCGATCGGCTCGTGGACGATCCCGACGATTCCGTTCCCGACGGGGACTACGGGGTGCGCGACTTGAAACGTGCGGTCGCACGCGATCTCGAAGCGCTGCTCAACACGCGGCGTGAACTGCTCTCCGACCTGCCTGCCGACTTTGAATACGTAGGGCGATCGCCGGTAGCGTACGGGCTGCCGGATTTCTCGTCCATGAACCTCGGCAACCAGGGTGACCGGACGCGCGTGCGGCGGACGATCGAGGAGGCCATCGACGGTTTCGAGCCGCGGCTCGACCGCGTCAGGGTGGCGGTCGAGGATCCGCGGCCCTTCGATCGCGGGCTGCGCTTTCGGATCGAGGCGGTGTTGCGAGTCCCGCCGGTACCCGAACCGGTCACCTTCGATGCGGTGCTGCAGATGGCGACCCAGGAATGCCGGGTGGAAGGGCAGACGTAGGTGGCCGACGAATTGCTCCCCTATTACGAGCGGGAACTGGCGTTTCTGCGGCAGATGGGGGCCGAGTTCGCCGCCAAGTACCCGAAAATCGCCGCGCGACTGCAGCTCGAAAGCGACCGCGCCGAGGACCCGCACGTCGAGCGCATGATCCAGGCCGCCGCTCTTCTGGCCGCCCGTGTGCACCACAAGCTCGACGACGAGTTTCCCGAGATCACCGAGTCGCTCCTCAACGTCGTCTACCCGCAGTACCTCGCCCCCGTACCCTCGATGGCGATCGCCCAGTTCGTGCTCGACCCGGAGCAGGGCAAGCTCACCGCCGGTCATCGGATCGAGCGGGGGACGACGCTGTTATCGCCGGCAGTCGACGGTCAGACCTGCCGTTTCCGCACCGCCTACCCGGTTACCCTCTGGCCCCTGGAAATCGCTGCCGCGCAACTCGATACCACGGCGCGTTTCGGCCTGACGGCCCGCGCCGCCGGCGCCATACGCCTCGAGTTCGCCTGCCTCGGAGAAGGGTCGATTGCCGACTTGCAGATCGACCGGTTGCGCCTCTTTCTGCACGGCGAGAGCCGGTTGGCTTACGGGCTCTACGAGCTGCTGTTCAACCACGCCCAGGAAGTCATACTGCGCGGCCTGCGGGGCGGGGCGCGGACGCCGACCATCGTCCGGCTCCCACCCGACGTCCTGCGCCCGGCCGGACTGGACGACGACGAGAACGTGCTGCCGGTCACCCATCGCTCCTTCGCCGGCTATCGCCTGTTGCAGGAGTACTTCGCGCTGCCGGAGAAATTCCTGTTCGCCGACCTGCTGCACCTCGACCGGGCTGTGACGGCGGGGTTCGCGCAGCGCTTCGAGGTGCTCGTTCTGCTGGATAAGTTGCCGCGCTTCGAGCAGCCGGTGACCGCCGACACGTTTCGCCTGGGGTGTACGCCGGTGGTCAATCTCTTCGAGCAGTTGGCGGAGCCGATCCGCTTGAGTCACACCCGGACCGAGTACCGCGTCATTGCCGACGTGCACCGGCAGCAGAGCACCGAGGTGTACTCGGTCGACCGCGTCGGCAGCAGCCGGCCGGACGGTCAGGAGGTCGTCGAGATTTACCCTTTCTACTCGCTGCGGCACGCCGGGACGGCGGAACGCGAGGGCGCTTACTGGTACGCGACGCGGCGTGCATCCGAGCGTCGCGGCGACACCGGCACCGAGGTGTACCTGTCGCTGGTCGATACGGGGTTCAGGCCGACCTTGCCGGCGGCCGAGACGTTGGCGGTGGCCACGACCTGCACGAATCGGGACCTCCCCGGGCGCCTGCCGTTCGGCGGCGGCCGCAGCGACCTCGAGATGGAAGCGGCCGCCCCGTTGTCCCGTATCCATTGCCTGCTGAAGCCGCGAGAGACGCAGCGTCCGCCGTTGCGCAGCGCCGCGCAGTGGCGCCTGATCTCGCACCTCGCGCTCAACTACCTCTCGATTGCCGACGGACCACAGGCGTTGCAGGAGATTCTGAAGCTCTACGACTTCTCGGGATCGGCAGTCATCCAGCAGCAGATCGCCGGCCTGGTCGGCCTCAGTAGCCGGCGCGTCGTGGCGCGGCCGGGTTCGATGCCGTGGAACGGATTCTGCCGCGGCATCGAGGTGACGCTCGAGTTCGACGAAGACCGGTACGTGGGCAGCGGCGTGTTCCTGTTCGCCGCCGTACTGGAGCGCTTTCTGGGCCTGTATGCCTCGCTGAATTCTTTCGTGCAGTTGGTGGCGTTCACGCGCCAAAGGGAGGAGGCACTGCACCGATGGCCGCCGCGGGCGGGACACCAGATTCTCCTCTAGATCGACTGCTCTTCGACGAAGGCTTCCGTTTCGAGTTCTTCGAGGCCGTGCGTCTGCTGCGCCGCCTGTATCCGGAGCGGGCGGCCGTCGGGCACGACGGGCCGCCGCGTCGGGAGACGGTGCGCTTCCGTTCCCGTCCCGCTCTCGGCTTCGCGGGGGCGGCAATCCAGGAATTGAGCCGGGACGACGCCGCGCACGGGCGCGCGGAAATGACGGTGAACTTCATGGGGCTCACCGGCCCGGTGGGCGTGTTGCCCCGGCACTACACGGAAACCGTCATGCGCCGGCGCCGCGCCCGGGACCCCGTGCTCCACGAGTTCCTCGACATCTGGACGCATCGGTTCGTCTCCCTCTTCTATCGTGCGTGGGAGAAGTACCGCTTCGCCATCCGCTACGAGCGCGGGGTCGTCGAGGGAAAGACCTCGGATCGCTTCGCGTGGCTGCTCTTCGATCTGTTCGGCATGGGCACCGACGGCCTGCTGGGCCGGTTGCTGGTCGACGATCGGGTGCTGCTTTACTACAGCGGTCTGCTGGCACAGCGGCGGCGCACGGCGAGTGCGCTGGCCGGTATCCTGCAAGACCACTTCGCGGTGCCGGCGGGGGTCGAGCAGTGCATCGGGCAGTGGTTGCCGATCCCGCCACGCAGCCGCACCCGGCTCGGGCGCCGCGGCGCCAACCATCAGCTCGGTGCGAGTGCCGTGCTCGGACACCGGACCTGGGACCAGCAGGCGGCGTTTCGGGTCCGGCTCGGTCCGTTCGACCTGCGGGACTACAACCGGTTCCTGCCTACCGGCGAAGCCTTTCGCCCGCTGGTGCAGATGACCCGCTACTTTGCCGGCCAGGAGCACGACTTCGACGTGCGCCTGGTGCTGCGCGCCGCCGAGGTGCCGCGGTGCGCGCTGGGAGCGAAGGGCGACGCCGGACCCCGCCTGGGTTGGTCGGCGTGGTTGAAGCAGGTGCCGTTCGTCCGCGACGCCGACGATGCGACGTTTGCCGGCGAACTGACGCGGGTGGGTGCGCTGCGGGGATAGGCGCTGACGCATCGAAGTCGACGTGCTGGACGCGTGCGAAAAGGGAGTAAGCGATGAACGTGAGTCTCAAGGCCCTGATTGGAAAGCTCAACGATACCTGCCGCGGCGCGCTCGAAGGGGCGGCGGGCCTGTGTCTGACCCGCACGCATTACGATGTCGATATCGAGCACCTCTTCCTCAAGCTCACCGAGATGCCGGAAAGCGACTTCGCCCGCATTCTGCGCCAGTACGAGATCGATGCCTCACGGCTGTCCCGCGACCTGACCCGCGCCCTCGATCGACTGAAGACCGGCAACGCGCGTACACCCGCACTGTCCCCGCGTATCCCGCAGCTTATTAGCGAGGCGTGGACCGTCGCGTCGGTCGATTTCGGCGTTGCCCGGGTGCGTTCCGGTCACCTCGCCATCGCCCTGCTGGGCAACGACGATCTCGGCCGTCTCGCCCGCGAGAGCGCGGCGGACCTCGGGCGCGTCGTCCTCGAAGATCTGCGCAAGCGCTTTGCCGATATCGTCGGCGGATCGATCGAGGACCGCGGGGAGGCGGCGCTCGGCATGGCCGCTCCTGAGCCGGGGACGCCCGGCGCCGTCGCCGGTGGCAAGACCCCGGCCCTCGATCAGTACACCATCGATCTGACCGCGCGCGCCCGCGCCGGCAAGATAGACCCGGTGCTCGGCCGCGACGCCGAGGTGCGCCAGATCGTCGACATCCTCACGCGGCGACGGCAGAACAATCCGATCCTGACCGGAGAGGCGGGGGTCGGCAAGACCGCCGTGGTCGAGGGACTGGCCCTGCGCATTGCCGAGGGCGATGTGCCGCCGCCGCTGCGGCCCGTGGCCCTGCGGGTGCTCGATCTCGGCCTGCTGCAGGCGGGAGCCAGCGTCAAGGGCGAGTTCGAAAACCGGCTTAACGGTGTCATCAACGAAGTCAAGGCGTCGGCGCAACCGATCATCCTGTTCATCGACGAAGCACACACGATGATCGGGGCCGGCGGGCAGGCCGGACAGGGCGACGCCGCCAATCTACTGAAGCCGGCGCTGGCGCGTGGCGAGCTGCGCACGATCGCCGCCACCACCTGGGCCGAGTACAAGAAGTACTTCGAACGCGACGCCGCTCTGGCGCGCCGGTTCCAGGTCGTCAAGGTCGAGGAGCCTACCGAGCCGCAGGCCATCGGCATGATGCGCGGGCTCGTCGGAACCCTGGAACAGCATCACAAGGTCCGCATTCTCGACGAGGCCGTCGAGGCCGGCGTGCGCCTGTCGCATCGCTACATCTCCGGGCGGCAACTGCCCGACAAGGCGGTGAGCGTTCTCGATACCGCCTGTGCCCGCGTGGCGCTCGGACAGGTCGCGACCCCTCCCGAGGTCGAGGATTGCCGGCGCCAGATCGCCCGCGCCGAAACCGAGATCGGCATCCTCGAACGCGAGGCGCTCACCGGCGCAAAGCACCACGAACGCCTCGCCGAGGTTGCCGCCGAGAAGGCGGCGGCCGAGAAACGGCTCCAGGAACTCGAGGCGCGCTGGAAGGAAGAAGCCCGCATCATCGGCGAATTGCGCGACATCCGGGGTCGCCTCGAAGCTCACGGGGCCGCGAGTCGCACCGGCGCGCAGGACACCGGCGGCCGACTGCCGGAGACCGAGGTCGCGCGTCTGCAGGCGGACCTCGATCGCTTTACCGCCGAGCTGCGGCAGTTGCAGGGCGAATCGCCGCTGATGCAGGTGTGCGTCGACGCGCAAAGCGTCGCCGAGGTCGTGTCCGGCTGGACCGGTATTCCGGTCGGTAAGGTCGTCCGTGACGAGATCAACACGGTGCTTACGCTGAGCGACCTGCTGCAGCGGCGCGTCATCGGGCAGGCCCACGCGCTCGATGCGATTGGCCAGCGCCTGCGCACGGCGCGCGCCAAGCTCGAAGACCCGCGCCGGCCGATCGGGGTGTTCCTCCTCGTCGGGCCCAGCGGCGTGGGCAAGACCGAAACCGCGATGAGTCTGGCCGACCTGCTGTACGGCGGCGATCAGAACATGACCGTTATCAACATGTCCGAATTCAAGGAGGAGCATAAGGTCTCGCTGCTCATGGGTTCGCCGCCGGGCTACGTCGGCTACGGCGAGGGCGGTGTGCTTACCGAAGCGGTGCGGCGCCGGCCGTACAGCGTCGTGCTACTCGACGAGATGGAGAAGGCGCACCCCGGTGTGCAGGACATCTTCTATCAGGTGTTCGACAAGGGCAGCTTGCGCGATGGCGAAGGCCGCGACATCGACTTCAAGAACACCGTGGTCCTCATGACCTCGAACGCCGGTACCGACACCATCATGAAACTGTGCGCCGATCCGGAAACGCGGCCGGAACCCGAAGCTCTCGCGGAGGCGTTGCGCACTGACCTGTTGAAGTACTTCAAGCCGGCGTTCCTCGGACGCACCATCGTCGTACCGTACTATCCGATCTTCGATGACATCATGAAGCGGATCATCGACTTGCAGCTCGGCCGCATCCGCGCCCGTGTGCAGGAGAATCACCGCGCGCAGTTCACGTACGACGGCGCTCTGGTCGACGCGATTGCGAGCCGTTGCACCGAGGTCGACAGCGGCGCGCGCAACGTCGACCACATTCTCACCCGATCGCTGCTGCCCGAGCTCTCCCGGGAGTTCCTCGGGCGGATGGCGGCCGGGGAAACGATTTCGCGGGTTCATGTCACCGTCGACGGCACCGGTGCGTTCCGGTACGACCTCGGCTGAGCGGTGCGGGCACAACAGTGCCCGCGAGGCAGGGTGAGCCGTGGCGTACACGCAGGACGGACGCCTGATTGCGGTCCACACGCCGCTGGGACCCGATGCCCTCTTGCTGCAACGGTTCAGCGGCCGCGAGGCCGTCTCCGAGCTCTTCCGCTTCGAGCTCGATCTGCTGTCTGACGGTGCGGAGGTCGAACCGGGCGCCCTGCTCGGCCATGCGATATCGATCGCGCTCGCGCTGCCCGACGGGGGCTCGCGCTACTTCCACGGAGTCGTCAGCCGCTTCGGCGAGGGCATATGGGACGGGCGCCTCGCGCATTACCGCGCCGAGGTCGTGCCGTGGCTGTGGTTGCTCGGGCGGACCAGCGATTCGCGCATCTTTCAGAACCAGGCCGTGCCGCAGATTATCGAGCAGGTGTTCAAGGACCTCGGGCTGAACGACTATCGGCTCGTGCTGCGGGGGACCTACGAGCCCCGCGACTACTGCGTGCAGTACCGGGAGACGGACCTGAACTTCGTGTCGCGGCTGATGGAGGAGTGCGGCATCGCCTACTTCTTCGAGCACCGGGCCGACCGGCACATCCTGGTTATGACCGACGCTCCCGACGCCCACGATCCATGCCCCCACCAGGCGGAGGCCCGGATCGAGGCGACCGGCCGTATGGAGAGAGAGGACGCGATAACGGCCTGGGACGTCGACGACTTTGTGCGCGCGGGGGCGTATGCGCTCGCCGATTTCAACTTCGAGACACCTAACACCAACCTGCTCGTCGACACGCCCGGGGTCGTGAAGCGCCGCAGTGCGGCACTGGCCCTGTACGACTATCCTGGCGGGTATTTGACCCGGGGAGAGGGCGAGCGCGTTGCTCGCATCCGCATGCAGGAAGAAGAGGCGACCCACTGCACGATTGCCGGCAGCGGCCGCTGCCGCGGGTTTGCCGCGGGCTATCGCTTCGCGCTGCAGGGGCACTTCCGTCGCGAGCTCGACACGGAATACCTGTTGACCGCAGTCGTCCACGACGCGACCGCCGGCAGTGCGTACCGCACCGGTGACGGGGTGCAAGGCGCGGAAGAAACGTACCGGAACGGCTTCCTGTGCCTTCCGCATCGAGTTCCGTTCCGCCCCGCGCGGCTAACGCCGAAGCCGTTCGTCGAGGGAGTGCAGACCGCATTTGTCGTCGGGCCGTCGGGCGAGGAGATCCATACCGACAAGTACGGGCGCGTCAGGGTGCAGTTCCACTGGGACCGCGAGGGCAAGTACAACGAGAAGAGTTCTTGCTGGGTCCGCGTGGCGCAAGCGTGGGCCGGCAAGCGCTGGGGCGCGATCTTCACCCCGCGCATCGGCCAGGAGGTCATTGTCGACTTCGAGGAGGGCGATCCGGACCGGCCCCTGATTACGGGACGGGTTTACAACGCGGAGCAGATGCCGCCCTACGACCTGCCGGCGGAGCAGACGAAGAGCACGATCAAGACCAGCAGCTCGAAGGGGGGCGGCGGGTTCAACGAGATCCGCTTCGAAGACAAGAAGGGCAAGGAGCAGCTCTTCGTGCACGCGGAGCGGCGCTACGACAACCGCGTGAAGAAGGACTCGCTGGAATGGGTGGGCCGGCACCGGCATCTGATCGTGGGGCGCCAACAGCGCGAAGCGGTCAAGGCGGACAAGCACCTCAAGGTCGGCGGCGACCGCAACGAGCAGATCGACGGGTCGGCGTCGTCGAAGGTCGGCATGGACTTCGACCGGAAGATCGGCATGAAGCGAGCGCTCGATGCCGGCATGGAGATCCATCTCAAGGCGGGCATGAACGCCGTGATCGAGGGCGGCATGACCGTCACTCTGAAAGCCGGCGCGGGCTTTCTCGTCGTCGGCCCGGCCGGGGTGACGATGTCCGGCACGCCGATCCTGATCAACGCCGGCGGCGCCGCGGGTACCGGGTCGGGGGCGTCGCCCGATCCGCCGAAAGCGCCTCTGGAGGCGGATCGCGCCGAACCCGGTGCGAAGGCCAAGGTCCCGCCGCCAAAGACGGTGTCGCCGCAGGCCCTGGCTTTGCGGCAGGCGGCCCGCGAGGGCCGGCCGTTTTGCGAGAAGTGCGCCGAGGCCGCACGGCAGGCGGCCCTGGCCCGTGGAGCCACGCCGGCGGAAGCCGAGGATGCGGCGCAGGCGGCCGGGGAGCAGGCGGAGAAGACCTGGGTCGAGATCGAGCTGCTCGACGAAGACGAGCGTCCGGTCGCCGGTGAGGAGTATCGCCTCGATCTCGCCGACGGCTCGGTCAGACGCGGACGGCTGGATGCAAACGGCAAGGCGCGCGTAGAGAACATTGATCCGGGAACCTGTGAGCTGACGTTTCCCAATCTGGACGCCAACGACTGGGCCAGGATATGAAATCCGCGTAAAGGGCAGCATGGCAAAGGTTCATACCGTGTCGCAAGGCGAATGCTTGTCGAGGATTGCGCAGCAGCACGGGTTCGCCAACTGGCGAACGATCTACGAGCATCCACTCAACGCCGATTTCAGGACTAAACGTTCCAACCCCAACCTCATCTATCCGGGCGACCAGATCGTCATCCCGGACAAAGGGGCAGGAAGAGCGGAGCTGGCGACAGCGCAAACGCATCGCTTCCGGCTCAGACGAGGCACTCAGGTGCTGCGCATCGTCGTTCGCGACGCCGACGGACGTTCGATGACCAGTGTGCCGTACGAGATGACCATAGCCGGGGTGCGGCGCACCGGTACAACCAGGGGCGACGGACTCATCGAAGAGACCGTTCCTAGCGATGCCGACGACGGCACCTTGCGAGTCGCCAATTTTGAGTGGCCGCTCTTGCTGAGTCACCTGAACCCTGTCACCAACGCGCCCGATGACGGGGCCACCGGGATCCAGGCCCGCCTGCGCAACCTTGGCTGCGACCCAGGCGAGATCGATGGGATCATCGGGCCGAGGACCCGCGCCGCCATTTCCGCCTTCCAAAGGAAACATCCCCCGCTCGCCGTCGACGGAATTTGCGGTCCGAAGACCCTGACGAAGTTGATTGAAGAGCATGGTTGCTGACTAGCGACGAGGGATCATCATGGCCGTCCCACCTCTGCCCCCGCCCATCCTGGTGCCGCCTGCGTTGGTGGCGCTGGGCAGCGCGCTGTACAACGCGTTGTGCGCCCCTGGCGTTGCCGGAAGCTTGCACGCAGATTTCGACCGCAGCGGGAGCGTCGATCAGACCGATCCGGAATATCTCGAGCGCGTGAAACGTCCAGGTGCCATCTTGCTGCCCAACCTCGACATCAGCGACTTCGGACGTCTGCCGGTGCCCCGGCCGGCTGATCTGCGACCTCACCTGGACGCCACCGACGCGGCCGTCAATGGTGCCGCAGATCAGGGACAGCTCACCCTGGCCAAGGTGCGAAAGCCGAATCCGTGCCACCTGTCGGGGACCACCGTAACCATGAAGGTTCACGCCGACGATGCCCGGCGCATTCGGGTCTTTCAGGTCGGCGCCGGTGCCGCGCCAGTGCTCGGCGTGGGCAAGCCGATGGGAGCCCCCGAGGAGTTCGATCTGCCCGGCGTTGCCGCTATCCCGTGGGCCTTCGACTTCCTCGTGGAAGCCGTGACGCTAGCGGGCGATCCGGTCAGAGGAGCCCCTGGTGGAAGCTCGCCAAACAAGCCGGATCCGTACGCCGTTAACCTGCCGTCCGGATCCTCGGGAACCCCGATTGTCAGTGCCCGGGCTCCAGGCGAAATCTGGGTCGAGCTTATCCACGGCTCGGTCGCCGCGACCCTGGCTGCGCCCTACGACGTGGCCCTATTCACCGTGGCTCCCTTCATGCTGCTGTCCAATTTGCAGCCCGTGCGACGCGTATACACGGTGTACTTCCGCGACGATAACCACAACTTCGTGTTCGACTTCGCCGCCGCTTGCCGGGCTGCACTGGGTGCCACGGTGTCGGTGCCCGCCGATTCCTCCACGCCGTTCACGCCGCATACGCCGGCGCACACGGGTCCCCTGTATCTCGTCGATGGGGCCCGATTCCCTGACGAATGGATGCAGGACGAGTTGGAGATCGGCTACTGTTGGGCGCCCCATGCCTGGATGCACGTCGTGCTGCACTGCAAGCGTGGTCGTCCACTAAAGGATTTCGTCCATGGCGACATGCTCGACCCGGGGCTGGGGCTCTTCGACGGCATCGACGGTGCGCCTCTGGACGGGCAGGACTACGGCGGGAACCTTGAGGTGTCGCCTCCAGTAGTGGTGCCAACGCCAGCAATCGGGCGAGATGCCGCCGGTCCCAGCCTTCCGTCGCATCCGCGGGCCCCGTTCGGCAAGATCATACTTGGCGATTGTACGCCGCGGCCGGCTCACGACGACTTCCGCAAGTTCCTGCTTGCTCAGAAGGTCCAACCCGTGCTGGCGCTCGATACCTCTTGGCTCAGCGTGGGACACGTCGACGAGTTCCTGTCCTTCGTTCCGGCCAGCTCCGGCAAGCCATTTCGGCTCCTCATCGCCTCGGTGTGGGCAATGGACGAGTTGCTCGAGGCCACCAAGTCGGTGCCGGTGTTACGAGGGCGCACCAACCTGCAAAGAGGACAGTGGATCGACAGCCGCGGCACTACTCCCGCGGCCTGGGCGGAGTATGACGAGGTCTCGGTGGAGGACTTGATCGCCGCGTCGCGCACATTCAACCAGACGCTGCGGACCAGCAAGCTCGTGGCGATCGAGCGCCGCCTGAAGCGCGGGTTAAATCTCGATGCCGCAGATATCGTGCGTGTTCCGACCTACTTCGCAGAGCCGGCCGTGATGACCGCGGTGTTCGGCCTACCGGGAACCACGACCGTCGCGAAGACGGTCGGCATGGTGAACCTCCAGGTGGTCAACACCCACCTTCTAGTCCCCAAGCCCTTCGGCCCACGCGTCCGCCCGGCAGATGCCACGACGGTCCTGAGGAAGGTGCTCGATCGGTTGGGGTTGAGCGGCGTTGCCGTACGCCTCACCCCCGGAGCAGGGTTCTTTCACTGGGCGTATCCCGGCGAAGATGTGGGGCGCTTTGCCTGCTACTTTGCGCAGCCATCGACTGCAGCGGCGCGCCAGAACATTATCAACCACATCAAGACGGGTGCCGTGCTGACTCCCGCCAACGCAACGCTGGTCGCAGCAACCCGGGCGGCCATCCTCGCCGACCCCAGGAACGCCGGCGCACCGGCGGCAGGTACGTTTCCGACGTGGCGCAAGATGTGGATCCCCGAAGACACCGTCGATCTCCTCGAGGCATACATGCTCTCGGTGCTGGAGCCCCTGGGGTTGACCGTGCATTTCGTCGATGACTGGTATTACCACGCGGGCATGGGCGAGGTGCACTGCGGATCAAACGCCCGACGGGAACCTCCCGAGCTCAACGGTGCAGCGCGCTGGTGGGATTCCTACGACCCGGACGTCAATACCAATTATGACCCGGCGGCGTGACGCTGATCGCGGCCTCCGGCCAACGCGGCTGGGGGGTGAGGTGGTAGTCGTTGCCTTCTTGCTTCTTGGTCTCTCAAACGTTGGAGTCGCAGCGATGGATAGACCGCAGTTCGAAACTGGGCTTCGCGATGCCACAAGGCAGACGGGGGCAGAGTATCTCGACACACGGCGGGCCATACTCGACGCGGGCCCGGCCGTCCTCACCTTCCTCGGCAGCACCCAGGTGCCGGCGACCGATTGGAAGACCGCTCTGGTGGTCGCCGTGCTGGCCGGCTGGTTGACCCGCAAGGATCTCTTCGACCAATGCACCCGATACGTCGAGGGTGATCTGCCCGGGCGGCCACCGATAACCGGAAAGTTCTCGGCCATCCAGAGAGCCACCACTGTTGCGCGTCTGGGTCCCGACGTCGTCCCACGGCTGCTGGAAATGCTCATCAAAACCGGGGAGGGAAACGACGCGGAGAGAGCGGCAGCAATATTCGGATCCTTGGTGCGGATTGGAGACACGCGGGCGGTTCCGCCGTTGATCGACCTTCTGGCACCGCCGAACGAGGAAAACACCAGAGTCATGGCAGCCGGCGCCCTCGGGCAGCTTCATGACCCCCGCGCGGCCGCACCGTTGCGGACCCTTCTCGCGAATACGTCGCTTTCCCCCGGTCTGCGCGCCACGGCGGCGCTCAGCCTTGGGGAGCTGAGAGACTTAGGGTCGTTGAAGATGCTTCAAGGCGTGCTTGTGGATGGCGCGCAGAACCCCGAGGTGCGAATTGGGGCGGCGCGCGCGATCGGCAAGCTGGGTGACTCCAGTGTCGCTGGTGCGTTGAGCCAAGCGTTGACGACGTCGCACGATCTCGTGTTGCTCCAAGTGGTGATCGAAACGGCGGCGCGGCTCGGCGACCAGTCCAGCTTGCCGATGCTCAGCGACCTCGCCAGCCACCACGAGGACGAGTTCATTCGGGAAGCTGCGGAGAACGCCCGGGAGGAGATCTCCAAGCGGGCGGGTGCCAAGTGATGTCACGCGCTCGCGCGTCGGTGAGGCCCGGCTCGGACCGACCGGTCTCGTACCGATCGCCGGTCGCGATCATTTGCAGAACACCTCGTTACGTAGCACTGGCACCGGCGCTCCTGAAACCGCCCCCATACTCCTCTACCGCACGGCCTTCACTCCTTCGGGCTGCTACAGACCCGGGTCCCAGATCCGGGTGAGATCGAGAACGAAGCGGGGAAGAACCGGGTCGCCGGAGAGGGTGGCGGGATTGTCCAGGGACTCGACAACGGCGCCGGGACGGTACACGTGGACCCGCCGCAGCGCCGGTTCGACCAGCCACCCGAGCTGCGCGCCATTCGTAATGTACTCGCGCAACTTGTCCTGCACTGCGACCAACGGGTCCGTGGGGGACCTCAACTCGATGACGAAGTCGGGGCACAGGGGCAGGAAGCGTTCCAGACGCTCCGGCGGCAACCCCGTGAGACGGTTGCGCCGCACCCACGCCACGTCGGGTGAACGAATCGCGCCATTCGGCAGCTCGAAGCCGGTCGACGAATCGAAGGCCACTCCCGATCCATCCTCGTCCGCCCATTGTGTCAACTGCTGGATGAGCCGCGCGTTTCTCGTCCCCGTTCTCGCACCGGTCGGTGGCATGATGATCAGTTCCCCCTCGGCGGTCAGCTCGAGTTGCACGTCACGGTTGAGCTGGCACGCCTCCCAGAACTGCTCCGCGCTCATCCTGAGACTGCGAGGCAGTTGCACCACCCATGGTTGATGTTCCGCCGCTGTGGGTTCGATCACGCCGGACTCCTCACTGGCTGCGGTAGTTCGCACTTCCACGACCGACGGTGAACGATACCACGGCGAAGCCAGCCCTCTCAATCGGATGGCGAGCGAGAGGGATGCTCACGGCTGCGAGCTGACAGCTTCTTGTTGACCTCCACGGGCGGCACGCAGTATGCGAGTCGCTTACCGCTCTCGAAGGTGCGGAGCGCGGGACCCGAGACATGGCGTACACCCAGGACGACCGGCTGATCGCGCTGGACACCCCCCTTGGCAAGGACGTCCTCCTGCTCCAGAGCTTCACCGGCGTCGAGGGTGTGTCGAAGCTCTTCTCCTTCCAGCTCGCATTACTGTCCGAGCAGCCTGCGATCGAGGCGCAAGAGATTCTCGGCAAGGGCGCAGCCATCACCCTGACCCTCGGCGACGGCTCGGCCCGCTACTTCAACGGTCACGTGAGCCGTTTCGTGCAGGCGGAGACGACGCCGCGACTGACGCACTACCGCCTCGAGATGGTGCCCTGGCTCTGGTTCCTCACGCGCACCGCCGACTGCCGCATCTTTCAGAACCAGACGATCCCGCAGATCGTCGAACGGATCTTCAAGGACCTGAACTTCGCCGACTATCGCCTGAACCTGCGGGGCAACTACGCGCCGCGCGAGTATTGCGTCCAGTACCGGGAGACCGACTTCGACTTCGTCTCCCGGCTCATGGAAGAGGCGGGCATCTTCTATTTCTTCGAGCACACCGTGGACAAGCACGTGCTCGTCCTTGCCGACAGCCCGACGGCGCACGAGCCCTGCCCGGGCCTGCCGCGGGCACGGATCGAAGCGGGCGGCGGCGACGACGACGACTGTATTACGGTGTGGCACACCGACCATGCGCTGATTTCCGGGAAGTACACGGTCGGCGATTTTTCGTTCGAGACACCGAGCACGAACCTGCTGGCGACTTCGGCGGCCCGGGCGACCGTCGGCGACAACGCCGCGCTGGAGCTTTACGACTTCCCCGGAGCGTACGCGAGGAAGAACGAAGCCGAGACCCTGGCCCGCATCCGCATGGAGGCTGAGGAAGCGACCCGCCAGACCGTTAGCGGGGCCGGCAGATGTCGCGCCTTCAGCCCGGGGTATCGCTTCGAGTTGCAAGGACACTTCCGGGCCGGCCGCAACGTCGCCTACGTTCTGACCGAGGTCAGACATGACGCAACCGCCGGCAGCGCCTACGGCACCGGCGAGGGAGAAGGCGAGCGCTACGCGAACGAGTTCGTCTGCCTGCCGCACAGCGTTCCTTTCCGGCCGCCGCGCTTGACCCCGAAACCGACCGTTCAAGGGGTGCAGACGGCGATCGTCGTCGGGCCGAAGGGCGAGGAACTGCATACCGACCGCCTGGGGCGTGTGCGGCTGCAGTTCCACTGGGATCGCGAGGGTAAGTACGACGAGAAGAGCTCCTGCTGGGTGAGAGTCGGCCAGCACTGGGCCGGCAAACGATGGGGTACCGTGTTCTTACCCCGCATCGGTCAGGAAGTGATCGTCGCCTTCGTCGAAGGCGACCCGGATCGCCCGCTCGTCGTCGGGCGCGTCTACAACGCCGAGCAAATGCCACCCTATGCGCTGCCCGGCGAGCAAACCAGGAGCACCATCAAGTCCTCGAGCTCGAAGGGCGGCGGCGGGTTCAACGAGCTCCGCTTCGAGGACAAGAAGGGCAAGGAGCAGGTGTTCTTCCACGCCGAGCGGCAGCAGGACGTGCGGGTCAAACAGGATACGCGCGAATGGGTGGGCCGGAACCGGCACCTGATCGTCGTCGGCAACCAGCTCGAGGAGGTGAAGGGCGACAAGCACCTGAAGGTGAGCGGCGATCGGAACGAACAGGTCGACGGCAGCGTGTCGCTCAAGGTCGGGATGGATCACGATCGCAAGGTCGGCATGAAGTTCGCCGAAGATGCCGGCATGGAGATCCATCTCAAGGGCGGCATGAACGTCGTGATCGAAGCGGGGATGACGGTGACGCTCAAGGCGGGCGCCGGCTTCGTCACGGTCGGTCCGGCCGGTGTGGCCATCTCCGGCACGCCGATCATGATCAACAGCGGCGGCGCGGCGGGCTCCGGCTCGGGGGCGTCGCCGGATCCGCCGAAGGCGCCGAAGGAGGCCGATAAGGACAAGCCCGGAGAAAAGGTGAAACGGCCGGCCGCCAGGACGGCCTCGCCGCAGGCGATCGCGCTGCGTCAGGCGGCGCGCGAGGGGCGGCCGTTCTGCGAAAAGTGCGCCGAGGCGGCGCGCCAGGCGGCGCTGGCCCGGGGCGCGACTGCGGCCGAGGCGGAAGAGGCGGCGCAGGCGGCAGGCGCCGCGGCCGAGCAGGAAGACAAGACATGGGTGGAAATCGAGCTGGTGGACGAGGCGGGTCAGCCCGTGGCAGGGGAAGAATACCGCGTCGAACTTCCGGACGGGTCGACACGCCGGGGGCAGCTGGGTGGGGACGGTAGCGTGCGGATCGATGGCATCGATCCGGGCGAATGCACCATAACCTTCCCGGGACTCAAGGGCAGAAACCCGCACCGGCGCTGAGCCGCGGCGTCACCGAGGTTCCATGTCGAATACGAAGATCATCCACCGCGACCGGAACACGCCGTTCCGGCGACCCACGACGGCACGGCACACGTTCGTGCTGCGCCGCTTCGTGGTCAAGGTGATCGAACTCGAGGGGTTACACTTCCACCACAACAGTGCCGTCCTGCTGCCGGTCCAGCCGGAAGGGACCGCGGCAGACCGGGCCGAGGTGACCCCGTCGCAAGTGCTTGCCGCCTGCCTCGCGCATGCGGAGGAGTTCCGCGACGAGCGATTGGTTGTCACCGGGCACGCGGATACCAGCGGGCGGCAGGCCTACAACGTCACCCTCAGCGAGCAACGTTCGCAGTGCATTGTCGCGTTGCTCGTCGGCGGCGACGAGGGCAAGCGGAACTTCGTGCGCATCGCCAAGGCCAGGCACAAGGTCGAGGATTACCAGCGCATCCTGGAGTTCATTGCCGTCACCGAGGGCTTCGACTGTGACCCACATGGCGTCGACGGGGACCATGGCTCGGATACCACGACGGCAATCAGGAACTTCCAACAAGCGTTCAACGACGCCGAGATCGGCCCCCACATTGCCGTCAACGGCAGGCTCACGGACGAGACCTGGGGCGCGTTCTTCGAGATGTACCAGCGCGACATCAGGCGCGCCCTCGGCGAGGATCCGAACGACCCCGCGGCGCTGGACGAACTGCGGTCCCATTTGACGTTCTTCGATGCGGACAGGCGCGGGGTCGGCTGCGGCGAGCACTTCCCGATCGAAAACCGCGGCCTCGACGGATTCCGCTCCGCGGAGAATCGCCGCTCCGAGCTGTGCTTCCTACCCCCGGGTAACGATCCCGACCTTACCGGTGACCACCCGGGACCGGGACGCTGCAACCCCGCGCTGTGCGAACTGAACGATCCGGACATCTTCGTCCCGACCATCATCCCGGTCGAGCCGGAGAGGTTGAGAAGAATCGAAGTCCATCTGCGGCTGCGCTACAAGGATCCGCAGGCCGGCAAGCCCGATCACCCCTTCCCCAAAGACCTTCCCGTCACGGTGCGCTTCGGTGATGGGTCGACGCAGGATGTCACGCTGGGGCCGGACGGAAACCTCGATCTTGCGGTGCGCCGCGGCAAGCGCAGCCTGATGCTCGTCTTCCACTACGATCAACCGCATTACGTCGGCTCGGCGGGCCCGACGACGCCGGCCGCGGAACCGCGCGATAAGTTCGCGCCGCGGGACGATCTCGGTACGTTGATCGTACCCGGGTTCCGTACGTTCCTGTTGCCGCCCGACCTGGACCTGAAGAACGCGGATTGGCAGGGCCTGCCGCCGACCGACTCGTCAACCGGCGGCATTCTCCTCGGCTCCACGTCGATCGGCACGACGGCCGCTCCGGTGACGCTCGTCCTCGATCCGCACTGGCAGTACCTGAAACTGCTGTACTTCGACCGCAAGTTGAAACGGAAGTTGAGCATCCCGCCGGTGATGATGGAGGCGTTCGAGAGGGACGTGACCACCCCGGCGCTGTCACAGAGCGACTGGCTGACGGACCCCAGCGGGTGCCAGGCGTTGCCGTGGATTCTGTGCCGCGACGTCGCCGGACAGGCCCTCGGCAAGCCCGACGAGAACGTCGTCCTGCGGTTTCGCAGCACCCCCGGTACGTTCATCGATTCCTCCGCGAACACCGTCGGTGGCCGCAAGCTGGTGACGAAGGAGGTGGATTTCCTCAACAGCACGCACGACCCGCTGGTCAGCGAGGGCGATCCGGTCAGCCGCGATTTCGACGTGCCCTCGGTGGCGCGGCTGGCGTTCTACGATCTACCCGGTGAATGGCGGTCGAAGGAGTACTTCTGCAAGGTGGGGGGCAGCGCATCGGCGCCGCCGCGGCGGGCCGATTTCTACGAACGGGTGGCGAGGGAGACGACGACCGAGGATGCACCGTTGATATTCAGCCTGGACGATCTGGTGCTCCTGGACGATCAGCCGGCCCCGGTCGATCTGTCGATGTCCAGCGGAGGCGAGCTGTCGGCCAGCCGGCGGGTCACCGTGTTCTGGCACCGCTTCGAAGAGGACCAGGGCCGCAGCGTCTCTCCACTGGGCATCTACAAGGCCGATTCAAGCGCGCCGTGGTGGAGCCTCGCCGAGCTGCAAATCGGACCGCAGCGGAACTACATTGCGGACTATCCCGACTGGGTGCGCCTGGTCATCGCGCGCGGCCGCGGGTTCGACGTGTTCGACCAGCGTACCGCCGGCGTCCCGTCGGGTCCGATGGGGGCGCGGGCCGCCGTCGCTTGGGTTAATCAGCCGGCCCTCGTCAACGTCCCGAGCGTAGTGACGCGCAAACCGTTTTATGCGGTCGAGGCGCCGTTTCGGCAGATCTATTGCGACAATAGACGGTTCCCCACCGGGAGCTTCGACTTCCACAAGGGCGACAATGGAATCACGGTGGCGCCGACGGTCGATCGGGACGACATCGGCAGGTTAGATCTGATCCACTTACGCTGCTGCGACGCCGACGGTAACGTCGAACGCGTCACCCAGATTCAATTCGTCCGTATGCTGTTCGACTTCGCCAATGCGCCGGATGCGATGAAGAACAGCGCCGCCGAGCAGCGCAAGGTGGCCCGGAAGATCCTCTCGAACGTTATGAAACGCTGGAACGCGCGCCACCCGGGCACCGGCGCGGCCGAGGATGCGCAACTCAATCCGGGTCCGCCACGGATCGAGACCGCGTCGGGCGCACCGTTCGCCGGGCCGCTGTTCGCCCTGTTCCAACTGGTCGAACCGCAGCCGCAGTCCGTCAACCCGCACTTCACCATCGACATCCAGGAAGGCAAGGAAAGCGACCGGTCGTTCATGCGGAGCAACGGCACCGGGACGTGGTTTCTCAAGAACGGCAGCATCCTCGAACCCAAGGAGAACGGCCGTTACACGGCGGGCCACGAAATGGGCCACGGCTTGAGCCTGCCCGACTGTTATGGGGAGGTTTGGTCCAACTGCTCGTTGGGCGCCGCGAGCTTCGAATACAACGAGGTACCCGCCGACATCTACGCCATCGACGAACTCTCGATGATGGTCGCGAATCGGCAGGTGCGCCCCCGGCACTACTGGCACGTCGCCGAGTGGCTGAACGCCCTGTACGATCGGCCGTTCCGGCTCCGGCATGGAACGACCGCGTATTCGCTGCCGCACACGAAGGGCAAACGGAATGTCGGATTCGAGTCGCTGCGCGATACCGCGGTGTACTGGCCCCTGCGCGCCGCCGTGGCCACGTCAGGACTGCCGGGCCAGCTCAATCGCTCCGAGCAATTCCTTTTCATGTTCGGTCCCGGCGATCCGATCCGCGACAAGATCCGCACCGGCAGCTCGTTCGACGGCATTCTCGCCGTCGTCATTCGTATTGGGGTCCGCTTCGTCACGGCGAACGATTTCGACACCGGGGACATGGAAGACATGATTTCCGAGATCGACGCGGAGCTGCGCAGCCGGTTCAACGGCAAGTTCCGCGTGAACAACGTGACGGTGGACGGGCAGACGCTCTCCAGAGTCGGGGTGCGGTTCTCGTTCCGGTACCTCTGTGAAACGCTGTCCGCGACCAGCGACGATCGGCGCAAGCGGTATCTCGCCGGACTCGACAAGCGTACCGCCACCGGCGCTCGCGCCAGCGGTGCCGTGACCACGGCGGCCGAGTACAACACCACCGTCACCGGGTTGCGCGCTCGGTTTCCGCCGCAGCTCAACATCGAGGTACACACCAGCGGCAGTTCGTCTCGCAACGGCATCGACATACGGCTCGATAACGGCGATGCCGACGAGGTGCCGAAGTTTCTGGCGCAAGTGCTCGGTATCCCGACGACGGGCAACTGGCCGAGGCCGGACTCGCTCGTGCCGTTGATCAAGTTGATCATTCCGAACATTCTGCCGCCGCAAGTGGCGGCGATGTGAGGGTGCGGGTTTCGGTGGCCCGGGGATCGGTAGATGGAGGTCGGACCCATGGACAGCAAGCTGCCCGACAGGTCGCAGCGGCAACCGTTGCGGGTGCAGCCCGGGGCGCCAGAGTTGCACGTCGCCGCGTTGCCGCCGGTGCCCGCGGCGCGGATGACCCATCGCTGGGGATCGACGCGAGCGGACGGACGAGTCGCCGCGATCGATCTGGGCCGCAGGTGGCGGCAGCGGGTGGCCGTCGAGATCGGGCCCGACCCGTTTGTCGGGCTGCTGCTCGCGAGCGGCGATCGGCTCGTGGCGGACACCGGCTCGCGCTGGAGCCTCGTCGACGTCGGAGCCGGGCGGGTCATCGGCAGCGGGCTGCGCCGCGACGGAGCGCTCGCTCTGGACGCGGCCGGGCGGACGCTTTACGCGCCGGCGGAAGCCGGAACGGTCGAGGCCGTCGACCTGGCGACGGGTGCGGTCAGGTACGTCCTGAAGCCGCGCTTCGGCGACGCCTATCGCAGGGAGTACGTCGACGCACGCGGGTCGGGCGTGGTGATCGGTAGTGTCCGCCTGCCCAGTCCGCACGGGGCGGCGCCGGCGGACCTGGATGCCGTACTGGAGCGGCTCGAGATCGGCGAACCGCCAGCCCTCGGTGCGCAGGGGATCGTCAAGGCGCGACGCACGGCGCTCTTCGAGATGTTGCCGCCGCCGCTGCTGGCAGGATCGGCGGAGCGGGTGGTGTGCGTGCGCCCCGGCGCGATCGACTGGTTCGACGGAGAGTTGACGCTGACGGCGTCGTTTGCCGGCGAGTTCACGCCCGACACGGTATGCCTGCCCGACGATCGGCACCTGCTGATGAGCGTCGAGTTGCCCGGAGAGACGGCGGAGGTCTGGAGTGTGGACCTGACGGGAAACGTGCGCCGGCTGTGCAATCTCAAAGGTCTGCGCCTGCTCCAGGCGCCGGTGGTGGTATCCGACGCACGTCTGTACGCGATCGCCGAACGGATGGTGGTGGCGGTCGATTGCGGCGGCGGGATTGCCTGGGAAATGCCGCACGAGGGAATCCGTCACGGACTGGCCGCCGGAGGGGACGCCTTGCTGATCGTTGCGGGAACGAGGGTCGAGGTCGTGCAGCGGGACCACAAGGTGGAGACCTTGTTCGCGTGCGAGAAGCCGATTCGCTCGAATGCCGTTCCGCTCGCATCGGGGGAGATCGCGGTGGCGACCGACGGCTACGTGCATCTGTTTACGACGGCACCGGCCGCCGCACCTTGACGGCCGAACATTCGAGTAATTGCCCGGTCCAGGGGAAGGAGCCGGACGTTGCGTAGGAACTGGCGCAGCACCCGTTCTCTGAGCGCTGGCTCGTCGGAATAGATGACCCCTTCATACAGTTCCGCAAGCGAAACGATGGAAAGCGCCAACGCCTTGTGCCGAAGCAACGCCTGGACCCGCGCGACGGTCTCGCGTTCGCCCTGCAGGTAATTGATAGTCCAGTCGGTGTCGAGCAGAAATTTGGCCTTCACAGCTTCGGCTCCGGACGAGTCCGCACCAAGCGGCTGCGGTAGATGTCTCGGACGAGGCGACGGGTGCTCCCCGTGCCCTTCCATCCGCCGGCAGCTCTCAGGGAAGCTTCAACATCGCCCTCGGTTGGCTCGTCGTCGACGATCGTCAAGGTCACCTCCCGTCCTTCGGGAAGATCGAGTGGCTCGAGCGGTTCCAGGCGCCCCCGTTTCACCCGCGCGCGAACTGATTCGCGTCCCATAGACATCTGCTCCTGCTAAGGTTTTGGAACCCAGTGTACGGGCGGGCGACGTGGATCGTCAAATCGAGTCGTGCCGGTTTCCCGCTCCGGGAACTCCGCCCGTCTTTGCCGCTCCAGCCACCGGCCTGATCGTTCTGCTTAGGCCGCCCGCGAAAAGGGGACAGGCTGGATTAGCGGCAGGCGAGCCGCGTGAAATCAACACTTTGTGCGGGGAAAAGCAGCCTGTCCCCCTTTTCCCCATCGGCTGGTTGCCCGGGGTCGAGCCTGCCGTCGACTGGATCACCGAGTGATCCGGCCCAGGCCCGGGTCTGCCCGGTGCACCCCCTCACCTGACCTCTCCCTGCGGGGCGGGGTGGTGTTGCCGTGGCGGGGTACGCAGCGCGGGCTGCACCCGCAACTCATTGTGGAATACCGATTGCGGAAGGTGTCGCGCCCCAATCCGCAATCCGAAATCCGCAATCCGAAATTCTTGCTGCCGTGCCTGGTAGATCAGGGGTGTTCCCTGCTACCTCGCGGGCTCTTCGGGCTTGAAAGATCTTCAGAAACCTGGTGACACCATGGGTGAACCATCCGCATGTCCATGGGGGGCATGCCATAACCGAAATGGATTCCGTACCACGGATAGCACTAAAGAGAAGGCCAAGAGTCCCAGCATGAACCTGATCCGGTCGCTTATGGCGGTCAGTTAGGGACCGTCATGGCCAGTGGGCGCCCTTCGATACGGCGCCTGAGAGGACGGCGCCTACTCAGGGTGAGCGGAATAACGCCTTGCTCTTCCGGGGGATCGAACCGTTCGCCCTGAGTAGGCCGCGTCTCTTCAGCGGCCGTATCGAAGGGCGCCCGCCGGCACATTCGCCTTAATTGACTGGCATTGGAGCCATTCACGTGTCACGTCTATCGGGGGTTCTAATCATGGGTAACGCGAACACGCTTTCCGGCCATGCGGCTGAGATCTTCACGAAAGTTGGTATTCCTCCCGAGCAGGCGCCGGACGCCCGCGAGGTGCTGCGCAACGTGCGCGTCTTGCCGCGCGTCGTGCAGGAGTTCCGGCCGCTGTGCGAGAGCCTCGAGTGGACGCTGTCCGAGAGCCACTGGCGTGCCACCGGCGTGCGTGGCTTTCTGCGCAACGAGGTTCCGTACACGGTCAACAACAGCGGGACTCTTTCGGCGCGGGCCGCAGCGCTGCTGTTCGCCAACTGTCAGGAGTGTCCGCCGCGGGAGCGCTTCGCCGTCGCCGATCTCGGCGCCGGCACCGGCCTGTTTGCGCGCTACCTGCTAGATGAGTTCGCTCGCCTGTGCGAGCAACGCGGCAAGGACTTTCATACACGACTGGTGTGCTACGTGTCCGACTGCTCCCCGGCCACCGTCGATCGGTGGCGGGCGGCGGGGTTGTTCGAGGGTCATTCGAACGTCGTGCCGGTGGTCGGCGACGCGCGGGAGCCGGCCCGGGTCCTGGCGTCGGATGTCCCGCTGCGCGCGGTGTTCGTCAACTACCTTCTCGATTCCCTGCCCGGCTCGGTGGTGCGCAAAGGGGCGGGCGGGCCGGAAGAGCAGTACGTGCGCACGCACCTCGCCGACGGCGCGCGCGTCGCCCAGTACACCACGCTCGGCATCGAGCAGATCCGCGCCATGGCAGGGTCGGGCGATCCCGGCGATCTGGAGCGACTGGTACCACTCGCGCCGGTGTTGGAGTTCGAATCCGAGTTCCGTACCGTCAACGGACGGCGGCCGTACGCGGAGGAGGCGATCGCTTTCGGTCACGCGCTCGAGCGCATTGTCGTCAACGATGGCGCCTTCATGCTCCTCGAACGCACCCTGGAACTGCTTGACGAGGCCGGCTTTGTCCTGGTCAACGACTACGGAGCGATCACGATGGAGCAGGTGCCGGCGCAGGCCGGCACGCAGCGGTTCGGGGCAACGGCGGCGATCGGCGTGAACTTCCCCTTGCTCGAGCACCACTTCACGGCACGGGGGACGACCGTGGTAACGCCGGAGCGAGACGACTTGTTGCCGGTCCACCCGCGGCTCCTGATGCGCCGCACGGCGCCCGAGACGCGAGCGGCGTTCGTCGAGATCTTTCACGGCGGGACGCACCGAGCCATCGAGGAGTGCGAGGAGGAGGCGCGGCAGCACGCAGGGGCGGGGCGCGCCGACAAGGCGCGGGAGGCCTTCGACCGTGCTCTGGAGTTGCGGCCGCGCGACTGGCAGCTCGTTGGCGAGGTGGCTGAGTTCACGATCCGGCAGGTGGGCGATTACGAGTCGGGCCTGCGCCTTGCACATGCCGCGCTGGCGATGAACCCGTGGTACAGCGTATGGCTGTGGAACGTGCTCGGCGATGCACTGTTCGCTCTGGAGCGGTTCGCCGAGGCGCACGAAGCCTATCTCGAAGCGCGGCGGATCGAGGCCGACGACGCGCGTACGTGCCTCAACCTCGCATACACGTTTGCGCAGATCGGCGAGTTGGATACTGCGCTGGCGGCGATCGCCGCTGGCCTGGTGGCCGACCGGACGGGCCTCTTCCGCCAGCGCCTGCTCGAAAAGCAACAGCACATCCTGACGCTGAGCACGCAGAGATCTGAGAACGAGCGCGAGTGGCAAGCGCGGCGGCTGCAGCGGCTCGTCCAGCTGTGATCGGGTGTATTCCGATCTGGCGGACGGGGAGACCTGCATCCCGCCCGGTCCACGGCGCAAGGAGGCATCCGCAAACATGAGGACCCCGCTGATTTTCGATGATGTCATGTTGGCCTTGGCGGGCGATGATGAGCACGCTATTCTGGCCACATGGAGAAGGCTACAATTTCTGAGTTGAAGAACCGCCTGAGCGCGTACCTTAAGAAGGTGCGCGCCGGGCAGACCGTGCTCGTGTTCGATCGCAGTCAGCCGGTGGCGCGAATCGAACGCGTGACTGCCGCCGAAGCGGGCTCCGACCGCCTCTTACGACTGGAACGCGCCGGGTTGATCAGACGGGCCCGCCAGCCGATTAGTGTCGAGAGGTTGCGGGCGACGGCTCCTGCGCCCACGCAGAGTGTGGTCGCGGCCGTGATCGAGGAGCGCCGGGAAGGGCGATGAGGTTCTGGGACGCATCGGCGCTCGTGCCCCTGGTGGTTGCGGAACCGCTTCGCGACGAGTTGTTGGAGCTTTTCGAACAGGATCCTGAGATCGTCGCGTGGTGGGGTTCTACGGTTGAATGCACCTCGGCGGTGGCGCGCCGTGAACGGGAGGGCGCGCTCTCCGCAAACGACGCTACGCGTGCCCTCGATCGCCTGCGAGATCTCGCGGTTGGCTGGCAAGAAGTGCTGCCCTCGGAGCCCGTACGCAGCACTGCCTGTCGACTGCTTCGCGTTCATCCGCTGCGCGCTGCCGACGGTCTGCAACTAGCCGCCGCCATAATCGCCGCTGAGCGCGAACCTGGGACACTCGACTTCGTTGGCCTCGACGACCGTCTCAACGACGCAGCCAGTCGCGAGGGTTTCCGCGTCGTGTGTCCCCTGGCCCGGTGAGCAAGCGCCGTCCTCCGTCACCCGTGGTTCACTAAGGCGGTGCTCGCGACTTTGGCGAGGGAGTGTGGGCCGGTGCCACGGCTCCGAATCGCACGCCGCTTACGACGACGGCGCTAACGCCACGACGCCGCGCGTCGTGCCCACGAGGATTTCGCGATGTGCCGTGTACACGGGTGGCGTCGTGATCGACTCGCCGTCGAGCCGGTACAGCCGCTCGAGCTTGCCGGCGGGGTCGAGCGCGGAGATGGCGGCGCCGGCGGTGACGAGCAGCATTCCATTGAGCGTAATGCCGCCGCCGACGATGCCGCCGGGCACTGGCGTGCGCCAGAGCAGTTCTCCGGTGGGCGAGTAGACTGTGACAGCTTCCTTCGTGAGGAGATAGATGCGGTGGTCGTAGCCGACCACGGGCGGCTGCACGAGGTTACCGGCGTCGCCGGGAAGCGCGATCCGGAGAACGCGTTTGCCTTCCGGCGTTACCACCCAGAGAGCGCGGCCATCGGCGGTTTGGACGATCGGGTACACCCAGCCCGCTTCGTCCATCGACATAAGCACGGGCTGGAACTCCGCGATGTAAGCGGCTTTGAGTTCGAGGTTCGTCGAGAGGAAGAGGAGCAGGTTGCGCCCTGCGGCGGCGATGAGGTCGCCTGCAGCCGCAAAGCGCAGTTCGGGGTCGCGGATCTGCAGCGCTTCGAACCGGGTGAGCGACTGGAGCAGCTTGAACTCGTCGACTACGAGCGGAGACCCGAGTTCGATCAACTGCACCACCGACGTGTCCGGTCGCCGCAACTGGTGCGACATCATGGGCAACTGATTGGCCATGGCCACGAGCCGCACCGCATCGGCGACGATCAAGGGCCAGGCGAAGCTCTCGCTGTAGGGCAGGGCGTTCTGGAAGCGCAGGTCGCCGTCCGACAACTGCCGCGCTTCGAGTGCACTGGCGGGGGTCAAAGCGTAGAAGGTCGCCGAGCCTGAATCGATGAACAGCGCGCCGCGTCCGGAGGCGCCGCGGGCGATCCGGACACCATCGCGGTTCAGAAGCACCCATGCGCCGCCCGCGTGGACGAGGACGCGGTCGCCGGCGCGCAGCACGGCCACGGTCGGCGCCGGCGGATCGGCGATGTAGCGCCAGCGCACCGCCCACTTGCCGGCGTCGAGTCGTCCGGGCAGGCGCGCGTTCAGAGCCGGCGAGGCGAGGAAGCGCACGTAAGCGTCGGCTTCCGGCGCGGTGTGGGGAGCGCGCGCCGCGGCGCCGCTGTCGGCCAGGGGCTGCGCCGCGTACGGTTCCGGCTGCGGAACGCCGAGGTTTTTCTGGCGCAGGATGTCAGTCACGCCCGCCTCCTCGGATCCCCGCGGCACGACGGCCGGTGGCGCCGGGCGTGGACGCTGCGCTGCCGATATGCACGGTGAAAAGAACAGTGACGCCGCCAGCGACCATCGTGCTGCCCTACTTAACGTCCCCATTTTTCGCGAAGACCTTCTGGGCAATCCCCTTGAAGTCCGCCGCCTTCAACACCGGCTTCGCCGGATCGAACGGGATGCCGAGCATCTCGGAGAAGCTCCGGTTCGCTGCGGCCTGCAGCGTGTTGGCAGCCTTCGGATCGCCGGCGAGATCGATGACCAGGTCGAGCGTGCGCTTGTTCGCCTTCTGGTATCCGGAGGCGCCGCCGCCGGGGACGTCCTTCACATTGATAGTGAAGTGCGTGCCGACAGACGACTTCAGGTTGTTGAAGCGCGCATCGTAGTTCGCCTTCGTGAATGTCGGGGACAGCAGTGCCGGGTCGGCATTGGAGATCAGGAACCGCGGCGAAAGCCGGAGCATGCACTTGTTCAGCGTGACGGCCTTCTTTCCGCCGTCTGTCTGAACGCCGACGTCACCGAGGGCGTAGTGCTTGCCGTTGTAGACGAGAAAGGCGTTGCGAATGTCGTTTCGCACCTGCTCGACAGGCGTAACGCCGCCTCCTGCCGGGTATCCGGCGGCGATGGTGCCGACGACGTCCATGCGGATCTTGACGACGACGCTCAGGATGCCGTCGAACGGCCCGGCAACGCCGTACTGTGCAGGCAGGAGCTTGACGGTGAATTCCTCCTTGCCGGCGGTGTGCAGGTAGACGTCCATCTTCCCGCGTGTGCCCGGCGTGTGATCGAGCGCCGCGTTGGCGGGCCAGTAGGTGTAAGCACGCTTCGGGTACTTCTTGTGGCCCGGGACCGTGTAGTCCGCGTGGGCGCCGAGCTTTACGAGCCATGGAATACCCGTGTGCTTCCGGGTGAGTTCGGCGGTATGCCAGAAGTACCGGTTCCGCAGCTCGACCTCAGCGGTCATCATCGGAAATGGTTCCGTACCCGGTGCCGCGGGTGCGGCCCCCTTTGCGTAGATGCTGCCGGTGAGATCGAAGTCGCGGCCCTCGTCGACAAACGGATCGCCCGGGATGTTGCAAAGGATGCCCGGCCCGTTGTGGGAGCAGTTGTTCCACCACTCGCCGTACTCGTCGGGCAGTCCGGTGCCGTGGCCGAACTCGTGAGCGAAGGTGAAGGAGTTTACGGAGCTGGCGCCGTCGGGGGTGTTGTTGCTGTCGTCCAGCTCCCCGGTGCCGTCGTTGGCGGCCATGAAGGCGCGCTGTCCGAGGGCGATGATGTTGTACACGCTCATGCGGAAGTGAGCGTCCCGGTCCGCGGCCGCCGGGTGCAAGAAGAAGACGATCTCGCCACGCGTATCCTGTGCCGGATCCACCGGTACCAGCTCGCACCGGCCCGGCGCCCCCGCGTCGAGGCCGTTCCAGCGATCGAGTAGAGAGCGCACCGACGTGACCGCCCAGGCCTTCTGTGCCCCGGGTGCGACGGTCGTGCCGGCGGGGAACGTGTAGCGTAGCCGCGAGTAGTTTATGTCGAGGAGAAGCTCCTTGGCGCCATCACGGTCGCAACAGCGGACCACGGCGACGTCGTAGCGGCCGTCGCGCAGGGCGGCGGTGTTGGGTCCCTTGTACTGTGCAACGAACGTCGGGTTCCACTGTCCGGCGTAGGGTTGCAGGGCGAAGAACGGCTTCACCACCGGTCCCGGTGCGCCGATGTTCTTCCCGGCCGCCGTGCCGGAGGCGCGCGGATTGTACCAGCGCACCGCCGCCCTCGCGCCGTGGACGCCGGACTTCGTGCGCTGATCGAAGGCGTCGAACAGCGCGGTCATGCCGGCGATCAGGCGCACCCAGTTCGGGTACTCGGTGAGGTAGTTGAAGTCGGCCCCCTGCAGCGCGATCGAGCTGTAGTAGGGTTCCGCGGCGTCGGGCTTGTAGACGCCCTCGGGGGTGACGTTGGGAACTTCGTTGTAGGCCGGTTTGAAGCGATGGTAGAAGATCGAGATCTTCTCGTTCTTGGCGAGCGCGAGCGGTTGGTTCGCGGCGTTGGTCAGCACGATGTCGTCGAGCGAGAAGACCATCGGCGTGGCCAGGGCCCGGCTCTTGCCGTGATCGGCGTCGGCCCAGTCTTCGTAGAAGTTGCCCGTGTAGCCCGCACCGGCCTTGAACCGGGCGAAATACTTCGCCGACTTCCAGCGCGCCGGCAGGTCGTAGAGCTTGAGCCGCTCCGCCGAAGGACGGAGCCGATCCGCATCGGCCTTGTGCGCTTTGTTCAAGACCTGGATCTCGCGCGCGTCCGGCGCCGAGGAAAACACGAACGTGCCGGGAGCAGTTTCGAACGTCAGCAGGCAGTTCTTCGTCGGCTTCGGGACAGCGGCGCCGGCGCCGTCCTTCTGACGGATCCACGGCACGGCGTGGGCGCTCTCTGCGTGTTTGTCCGGCTTCACCGTCCAGTGCCCGGCGCCTTCGCGATCCAGCTTCTTCCCCGTGCCATGGAACCCCTCGATCAACACCGGCGGCGTGTTGACCTTCTCGTGGCCGTGGTCGCTGTGGCCGTAGTAGCGGTCGAAGTACTCGAAGCGCACGAACTGCCAGTGGGGATCGAGCGTCAGGACGACCGGTGCAGCCTTCTCCCCGATGCGACGCACCCAGTTCCTGGTCGGCGGGTCGAAGAGGTAGATCTTGCCTTCGTTCTTCTTGTAGGCCGCCGCCTTGTCGATGTACTTCGGCTCCTCGCTGAAGTCCCAGACAGACTCGGCGAGGGCGAACTGGTTCGGGGGCGCGAAGAACTTCGCCTGCGCGTTCATCAGGGCCTTGCGATCGTCCCAGCGTTTCAACTCGGTCGCTGTGGTGGCGCCGTCACCGTTCGAAACCAGGGTCTTGCCGGCGCCGAACTTGAGCGTGATCCAGTCGTACTTGCGCGGCACCTCGAAACTGAGCTTGCCGTCGGCGTCGGTCAGGTGCTGAGCCACTTTCTTCGTGTGATAAACCTGCACCGGGAAGTCCTTCGGGAACGTCAGGACACGGCCCTCGGGGTCCTTGAACGTGAGCTGCAGGTGTACGAGCAACGGGTGACGGACGTACAGGTTCACTTTCTTGGCGCGCTTTCCCATGTTGCCGTTGCGTACGCCGACCCGGAAGTACTTGTTGGGCAGGGGGTTCTTCGAAGTCGCGCTTGCGGCGAGCACCCAGTCCGCTTCGTCGGCGATGGTGTCGACGGTGGCGGTGGTGCCGAACGTTTTCGTGCCCTCGTCGCAGAACTTCATGCGCGGGGAGTCCTTGGCCACCATGGTGACGTTCTGGCTGTACGCAACGGCGCCGAGGGAGCCGTCGTCTTTGAGCTGGTGCAGTTTGACGGCAAAGTCCTTGCCGGGCCAGAAGCGCTCCTGGCTGTGCACGGTGACGAAGATTTCCCACTTGCAGGCCGCGGCCGCGCCGCCGACGCCGGCTCCGCCGCCTCCCGCCGGCAGCGGCGGTGGTCCGCCGCCTCCGTTACTCATGTGCGCGGAGGCCCGACTGCCGGCGGACGGCAGCGCATCAGGGGAGCCCTCGGAAATGCGGGTCGCATCGAGCGTACTCCGGTAGCGGTGGCAGCGGCTCCTCCTCCGGATCGGGCGGCAGGTCGCCGTCGTAAGGCTCGAGAAGGTTTGGATCGGCCGCCGGCGGTTCTTCCGCCAGCTCGAGGCCGTCGAAGGGCAGCGGCTCGGGCGGCGCGTCCGCGGCGTCGGGTACGGGCGCCGTCGCGTCGGCCGGCGGTGCCGCTCCGGCGCGTTGCGCGGCCAACTGGGTCAGCAGCCCGATCTTCACCTCGGGCGCAAAACGGTGGTCGGCAAGGAGTTCCTCGGCCCACGAATACCGGCCGCTGCGGTCGAAGTCGGGTCCGAGGAGGAAGGTCAGATCCACATAGCCGCGGACATCGGCCGGGGACGTCATCCCGTGATCGAGGGCGCGTTGCACGGCCGTGTGGACCTGGTCATGCGTGGCGGTGTCGCCGAGTGCGGCGCACGCGGCCGGGAACCGGCGGCGAACGTGCTCGACGGTGGATTGCTCGAACGCGCGCTGCCGCGCGGCGCGTAAGACCTGCATCTGCTGCTCGCGAATAACCAACATGATCCGGGCGCCCGCGAGGTCGTCTGCCGATATCGGCAATCGTACCGTGGCTACCACCCCGTTCCGGCGCAGTCAAACCGCGTTGGCGTGTTGACAATCCGGTCCGGTGGTGTTGAGTCGTGGCGTTCTCTGTCCCGTGAGGCCGTACCGCCGATGTCTCCCGCCGAGGTGCGAAAGGTGCGCGATCTGCTGTGGCCGGTGCCGGGCGCCGCCGGGGCGCCGTCGGTGTTCGCGATCCTCGACGGCGCACGCCGGCGGAGCATATACGGGGCGCTGCAGGAGTTCGAAGGCGAGTATTGCTGCCTGTACCGCGGCCAGCTCGATCCGCGCGTGCTGGCTGCCGCGCCCTATCTGGTGCAACTGGCGCAGATGGCGCCCTTCACCGAATGGCTGATGGAGCAGGCCTGGGGCGATAGTTGGGGAATCTTCTTGCAAGCGCACAGCGACATCGAGACGCTGCGCCGTCATTTCCGCCGCTTCCTGATCGTGCAGGACGAGCGCGGTAAGCGGCTTTACTTCCGCTACTACGACCCGCGAGTGTTGCGGGTGTACTTGCCCACCTGCGTGGGCCTCGAGCTGACCACGGTCTTCGGTCCGGTGCTGCGGTTCGTCGTCGAGGACGAGGACGTGACCCGCGCGCTCGACTTCGCGGTGGAGCAGGGACGTCTGGTGACGGTCGCCCACGAGGTGGGCGAAATGGTTGGGGGATGGCCTACACGCAGGACGATCGGCTGATTGCCATCGACACCCCGCTGGGCAAGGACGCCCTGCTGCTCGATCGGATGCGCGGGGTCGAGGCGATCTCTCGCCCCTTCCGGTTCGAGCTCGATCTGCTGTCCGAGAAGGAGAACTTGCGGGCGGACGATCTGCTCGGTCAAAGGGTGCTGGTTCGTCTCCGGCTGCAAGACGGAACCCATCGACCCATCAGCGGCATCGTCAGCCGGTTCGTGCTCGCGGAGACCGACCAGCGTCTGACGGCCTACCGCATGGAGGTCGTGCCGTGGCTCTGGCTGCTGACGCGCAAGAGCGGCTGCCGCATCTTTCAGGAGAAGACCGTTCCCGAGATCGTCGAGCACATCTTCAAGGAGGCCGGCTTCAAGGACTACCGCCTGCAACTCCGGGGGAGCTACGCGCCTCGCGACTACTGCGTGCAGTACCGCGAGACCGACTTCAACTTCGTCTCGCGGCTGATGGAGCAGTACGGGATTGCTTACTTCTTCGAGCACGGCGAGGAGAAGCACACGCTGGTGATGGCCGACGAGCCGGGCGCGTTTCCGGTCTGCCCGGGGCAGTCTTCGGCACGTTGCGCCACCACCGGGCTGATGCACGACGACGACGTGGTGAGAGAAGTCCGTATCGAGCACGTGCTCCGCACGGGCAAGTATGCGCTCGGCGATTTCAACTTCGAGACGCCAACCACGAGTCTGCTGGCGAGCGTGAGCAGTACGCAGGCATTGGCGAGCGGCTACGAGGTCTACGACTACCCGGGCGAGTATGCGCAGAGAGGCGAGGGTGACCGGCTGGTGCGCCTGCGCATCCAGGCGGAGGACGCCGCGCGTACGGTGCTCGGCGGCGGCGGTTCGTGCCGTGCCTTCGCCGGCGGATGCAGGTTCGAGCTGCAGGGCCACGATCGGCGCGATGCGAACATACCCTATCTGTTGACCGAGGTGACGCACGACGCTTCCGTGGGCAGCGCCTACCGTACCGGGGCGGTGGAAGTGGCGGAGAGTTACGTCAACGCGTTCAAGGCAATTCCGTTCAAGGTGGCGTTTCGACCGCCGCTGGTGACGCCGCGTCCGGTGGTGGCGGGATCGCAGACGGCGATCGTCGTCGGGCCGAAGGGCGAAGAGATCCACACCGACCGGTTTGGGCGGGTGAAGGTGCAGTTTCACTGGGACCGGGAGGGAAAGTACGACGAGAAGAGTTCGTGTTGGCTCCGTGTCGCTCAGGAGTGGGCGGGCAAGCGCTGGGGGGCGGTGTGGCTGCCGCGCATCGGGCAGGAGGTCGTAGTCAAGTTCATCGAGGGCGATCCGGACCGGCCGATCGTGGTTGGGCGGGCGTACAATGCGGAGCACATGCCGCCGTACGGGCTGCCTGCAGAGCAGACCAGAAGCGCGCTCAAGAGCTACAGTTCGAAGGGCGGCGGGGGATTCAACGAACTCCGCTTCGAGGACAAGAAGGGCAAGGAGCAGCTCTTCGTGCATGCCGAGCGCCAGCAGGACGTGCGGGTTAAGAAAGACGCGCTCGAGTGGGTGGGTCGGGACCGGCACTTGATCGTCGAGAAGGAGCAGCGCGAGTCGGTCAAGGGCGACAAGCATCTGCGGGTGCGCGGCGATCGCAACGAACAGATCGACGGTTCGGCGTCGCAGAAGATCGGCATGGATCTCGACGAGAAGGTCGGGATGAAGGCGGCCGTCGATGCCGGCATGGAGATTCACCTGAAGGCCGGCATGAACGTGGTGATCGAAGGCGGCCTGACGGTGACTTTAAAGGCCGGCGGGGGGTTCGTGGTGGTCGGGCCGGCGGGGGTAGCGATCTCGGGGACGCCGATCCTGATCAACAGCGGCGGCGCGGCGGGCACGGGGTCGGGAGCATCGCCGGATCCGCCGAAGGCTCCGAAGGAGGCGGACGTAGCCAGGCCGGGCGAGAAGGCAAAGATGCCGCCGGCGAAGACGGTGTCGCCGCAGGCGGCGGCGTTGCGCGAGGCGGCTCGGCAGGGGCGGCCGTTTTGCGAGAAGTGCGCCGCGGCGGCACGGCGGGCGGCGCTGGCGCGCGGGGCCACGCCGGAGGAAGCCGAGGCGGCGGCGCAGGATGCCGGGCTGGCGGGGGCGGAACGTGAGTTGCGGCCGGTGGAGACGGAGCCGGAGGACAGCATCTCTCCGTCCCAGGCGGCGGTGCTCGAAGCGGCGGCGGAGGAGGGGTTGCCGTTTGCCGAGGAGTGCGGCCGGGAGGCGGCCGGAGAGGAGACGGAAGAGGGGGGCGATGGGGGGGAAGAAGGTGAGGAAGGGGAGGAAGGGGAGGACGGCGCAGAAGGTGAGCCGGTGCCGGGGGAGGAAGCGGAGCGGACGTTCGTGGAGATCGAGCTGGTGGATACCGACGGCACGCCGCTGCCGGGGGTACGGTATCGGATCGTGCTGCCGGACGGCCGGATCGAAGAAGGTGCGCTCGATGCCGCGGGACGGGCGCGCATCGAGGATCTCGACCATGGGACGTGTCAGGTGAGCTTTCCGGATCTGCCGGGCGAGGACTGGAATCGAGAGGGGTAGCGGGAGCAGTGGTGGCCGAAAGCGGATAGCCGGTGCAAACGCCCATTTACCATAATCCCCATACTCAGACGTTCCCACCCCTGCGACCGGCTGAGCACGTCCGCGCAATTCGATGGCGTGGCCACCAACCGGCGACTTGTGGGTTGATTGCGTGGTTAGTCGGACAGCGGATGACCGGGTTCTCTGGCAAGCCCGCGGACTCTACAGCGGCGATATCGTTATCATGAGAATGGCTGTGGTCGTGTTTAGCACAGCCGGCTTGGAGTCACGTTTCAGCTGAGGCGAAACATCAGGTCGCAGGCAATGCGCAACGCCGCGTCCTCGACCGCGGAGTCCGCGTCGTCACCGTCGTAGCGAATGAGGATATCGATGTCGGATTCGGCATCGGGGGTTCCTCGCGCGTAGGAGCCGTAGAGGATGACATCGAAGGCCGCGCCGCGCACGTACTCGCGCAAGCGCCGGGCTAGTTCGCGTACGATCGCCGGCGTGTCGGCGACGTGGTGTGGCGCAACGCCCATGGCCCTTTATTCCTCCACTCCGCTCATCGCCGCAAGCCGACAGCGGCCAAAGCCGGGCGGGCACCGCGCCCCACATCATCCGGGCGTCCGCGACCAGGTCCCCTCCCCCGGCGTACTGAACGTGCGGACACCGGCAACAACCGCATCCCACAACGTGCCTACCACCCGAACTACGGCAGCCCGCGTCGTGCCAGACGCAGGAGGGCGACGAGGTCCTTCAACTGACTGCCGCCGATGCCGTACAGCTCGCGAAGGCGCGCGCGGAGCCGGGAGACGGAGAGCGCCCCGGTCCTGGCGGCGTCGGGAGCCGTGGCGAGCGCCGCGTGGACGTCGGCGAGGTCGCGATGGTGACGCCGAATGTCGGCGGCGGCGGCCAGCAATTTCAGGATGACGAAGTCGTCGATCTGCGGGACGCGGACCGTAACGCCTTCGATGCGCGCTCGCCGGCTATGCTGATAGGCTACGGAGAAAGGACCCGCGGCCTCCGTCGAGGATGCGATTGCGGCCACTTTCAGATCGACGCTGGAGCGTCCCGCGCCTCGATAGCGCCAGGCGTGCCGGGAACCGGGCGCGGCGCGAAACCCGGCGCGCAGCATGGCCGCACGCGGGAGCTCGCCGCAATCGATCAGGACGACGTCGATGTCACGGGTACTCGCCGCCCGGATGGCCACGTCACGGAACGTGCCACCGATCACCATGAAGCGGATTCCGGCATCCCTGACGACACGCGCGAAGGCCCGGAACGCGGCCGCGTGACCGACGGTGCTGAGGCGACCGCGCGCGGCCGGCCGATGCTGCTCGGGAGCCTCAGGCGGATGCAGCAGCAGGTCCATGCCTGCACTCTACCGCCGGCATCCGAACCGATGCGAGCCGGCTTAACCGCTGTTCGGTGGACAGCCACATCGGCGTTCGGTGGAAAGCGGTAAGGAAGGGGACGTGGTGCCGTGTCGGGAGGCGGCGAGGGGGGAGACGGAAGAGGGGAGCGATGGGCAAGAAGGGGATGAAGATGCAGAAGGCGAGCCGGTGCCGGGGGAGGAAGCGGAGCGGACCTTCGTGGAGAGTGATCTCGTGGATACGGACGGTGCACCCCGCAACCCGGGGGTACAATATCGGATCGTGCTGCCGGACGGCCGGATCGAAGACGGGGTGCTCGATGCCGCCGGGCGAGCGCGCATCGAGAATCTCGATCCGGGGTCGTGTCAGGTGCGCTTTCCGGATCTGCCGGGCGAGGATTGGGGTCCGGAGGGCCAGCGTTAGTCGGGAACGTTTCGGCCAGGGGCGAGAAGGCGCTGCGCGCCCGAAGTCAGCGGCACGCCTTTCGAGCCGAGGAACTGCACGATATCGCATAGCGCTTCGTATCGACGCCGGTCACCGACGGGCAGCGAGATGACGTTGGCGGCGAGCGGCAGGACGGCGTCGTCCCACAGGAGCACGATGTTGTTCGTGCGTTTCAGGAGGTGACGTGCGTCGGCCGCGACAATGGCGCGATACGGCCGGCGCCGCTTGCGGAAAAGGCGGACTTCGACCTCGTCCTCGTACAGGACCAGGAGGGGATTGAAGGTGTTCCAGGCGAACGCCACCCACGGAATGCCTTCGATGCCGCCGAACGTGGCCCGCAGGTGTACGTGTACCCCCTCGCGTGGCAAGGGGTTGGGAAAATGTGGCGGTCGTTTGCACGCGAGGGGCCCGCTGGCGCCACCCGGGGCAGCCGATGGTGCGCCTTCCGCGAATGCGACGTTGGCGGGGCGCTTGCGGGTTCGCGTAATCGTTTTCCGGACGAGGATGAAGGCACCGACTAAAACTGCGATCCGGAGGGAGAGTGTGGCAAGGGTTCCTAGATGTTCGGCGGACAGGCAGTACGATTCCCGAGTCAAGCAGGGCACCACGGTTCCGGGCACGATTGCCGACGCGACGGCGCTGAATATGGCAGCGCCGAGGACGAAGAGGAGAACGGTGAGAAGGGCGGGCACGGATAAACCTCCGGGGCAGGTGGGATGGCGGTGGCCTGATGCGCAGGGCGAGGGTCAGGTGTCCGGTTCCGGCGGGTGCGTAACGCGAGATCGGGGAGCCACCGAATGGTTGACGGTTATCGACCGGCGAATCGATCGAGGTCGGTCTTGCGGTGGAGGCTTTGCCGGGCGGCGTCGGCGGGGCGGTAGAGCGCGGCGAAGGCGAGTTCGATGACGGCCAGAACCATGATCCAGAGGTTCCCGGCCAGCGCTGCGGCAACGAGCAGCACCGCCCCGACGAGCAGGGCGACGAGCCGAACGCGATTCGTCTTCGCACGGAGCGTGGGATTGTGGGCAATCGTCTGGGCCTGCTGTTCGCGCGCCTGGTCGAAGAGGGCGCCGCAGCCCGGGCACGCCCCGGTCTTCAGGGCTCGATCCCAGTCCTGGTGGGCCTCATCGAGGGTCGTCCCGCACTGCCGGCAAGTCACCGTTTGCATTGGGTGCCCTTACAACGACGCCTGCGGAGATTCCAGTGAAGTATCGGGGTGACGTGGGAAACGTTGGCGTGGGAAACGTTGGACATCCACCGGATGGGGGCGCGAATCGTGGGCGACCAGAGGCGGACGGGCCGCCGTTCTGGACGGACCCTGCCGGTGCGGTGTCGTTGTACGTCGGGCTCTAGCGCCAGCGTATTCGAGGTGATGACGGGTTCCCGCACGCTCTCGGCGAGACGTCGATGGAGAGAAGGGAATGTCGCGTGCCGCGTCGGCGGGTGTGGGTCGGTGGGTGTCCAGCATTTGTCTCGAGGCCGGCTCCATCGCCCGCCCGCCGCGCCGTGGTCGTGCATTTCTCCACTTGAGAAGTCTAAAGTTCTACTTTAGAAATCTCATTTATGAGATACGTCAACCGCGAGTTGGAGGCGCACCTCGGCCGGGCCATCCGGAAATTCCCGGCGGTCGTCCTGACCGGGCCGCGCCGCGCCGGGAAGACGTGGGTGCTCCGGCATCTGTTCCCGCGGGCCAGCTATCTGTTGCTGGAGGACCCGGACCTGGTCGCCCGCGTGCGTGCCGACCCGCACGGGTTGCTCGACGCCGTCCGGCCGCCGGTCATCCTGGACGAGGTGCAGAATGTCCCGGAGGTGTTTGCGTTGGTGCGCGCACGCATCGACCGCCAGCCGCGGCGGACGGGCCAGTGGATCCTCACCGGCTCGCAAGAGGCGCCGCTGATGCACGGCGTCACCGAATCCATGGCCGGGCGCGCGGCCGTATTACAGTTGCTGCCGTTCTCGACCCGTGAAACGCCGAAGGTGTCGCTCCTCCGGGGCGGCTACCCCGAGGTGGTGGCGCGGCCCGCCGGGGCGCGGCTGTGGTTCAGCTCCTATCTACAGACGTACCTGGAGCGCGACGTGCGGGCGGTCACCGCGGTCAAAGATCTCGCGACCTTTCGCCGTTTCTTGGCATTGCTGGCAAGCCGGCACGGGCAGGTGCTCAACAAGACCGATCTCGGCGCCCCGTTGGGCGTGAGTGTGCCGACGATCACGCAGTGGCTCGGCGTTTTGGAAACGACGGCGCAGATCCTGATCGTGCCGCCGTTCTACGAGAACCTCGGCAAGCGACTGATCAAGTCGCCCAAGGTGTATCTCGCCGACTCCGGGCTTGCCTGTCACTTACTCGGCATCGAGTCGGCCGCCGAGCTGGCGCGGTCGCCGTTCCGTGGTGTGTTGTTCGAGGGCTTCATCGCGGCGGAAATTGTGAAAGCGCAGACCCACGCCGGCGGCCGGCGGGAGATCTACCATTTTCGCGACGAGCAGGGGTTGGAGGTCGATTTCCTCGTGCCGGGTCGCGGCGGCGCGGTGCGCTTGATCGAGTGCAAGGCCGGACACACCGTCACCCCGTCGGATGCCGCGCCCATGCAACGGCTGGCCGCCGCACTGCGGAAGCAGCGCCCGAAGACGCCCGTCGAACTCCACCTGGTGCATCTACCCCCGCAGCAGCCCACCCCGATCCGCACGGCGGCGCCGGGCGTGTCGGCGCGGCCGTGGCAGGAATTCGTCCGGCTGCTCTGAGTCGCGGGTCCGGGAGGCCCGATTCGGCGCGCGCCGTAACTGGTCGGGCACTCCATCCGCGGGCGCCGCCGAGCCGCCCTCTCCTCCGTACTCGTACTCGTTCACGTACCCGTTCACGGCCGCTTCCCCGTAGACGTCCAATCGCTCGTGGTCCAACTTCATCGCTGCGTGCCCTCAGTCCGGATCCGGGTACGAGTACGTGTACCGCTTCGCTGAGTACGGGTACGGGGCGAAGTGAGGTGCTGGACACCCATCTCTCCGGCAGGCGCGAGTGGATGTCCTACCGACCCCCTACGCGATCGAGGCCGAGTTGGCGTTCGATGCTCGGGATCTCGAGGTCGTAGGCGTCCGCAGGACAGCGGCGGCGCGCGGCGCCGTGCTTGCCGCCAACACGAACGTTGTCGGGCGGGTGCACGTCGCTCTGGCGAGTGCCGAGGGTTTCGGCGAGGGCTTGCCGCTCGCGCTGGTCGTTTTCGAGCCGCGTGCCGGCCGGTAGTCGGGGTCGCCCACCGCGGGCAGGTTACCGCGGCGCGAGACTGCCGGGCATCATGCGCTCGATGACGGTGCGGAACTCGGAGGCGTTCTCGGTGCGGGTGATCGCCTCGCGGAACGGCCGCGAACCGGGGAGTCCGTGGAGGTAGCGAACTGCGAACTTACGCATGAGAATCGTACCGAACCGGTCGCCCTGCTGGCGGACCATCGCTTCGTGATGGGCGAGCAGGAGGCGGCGTTGGTCGTCGACCGTCGGAGCTGGAGGCGTCGGCTCGCCGCGCAGCGCGGCGGCGATTTCGCGGAAGACCCACGGGCGGGTCAGCGCTCCCCGCGCGACCATCACGCCGGCGGCTCCGGTCTCGGCCAGGGCTCGCAACGCCGACGGACCGTCGTGGATGTCGCCGTTGGCGATCACCGGTACATCGACGGCGCGTACGACTTCGGCGATGGCGTCGAGCCGGCAGGGAAACCCGTAGTGCTGGTCGGCAGCGCGGCCGTGGACGGTAACGGCGCGGGCGCCGTTGGCGACGGCGCTGCGGGCCACATCGGGGGCTGCCGGCCGAAGCGTCGATGTGCCGAGGCGCATCTTGGCGGTCACCGGGATCGAGCCGGCTCCGCGGAGCGCCGCGGCGACGAGCCGGCCGACCGTGGCGGGGTCGCGCAGCAGCGTGGCGCCGGCGGCGTGTTTGCGCATGATACGGCGCTTCGGACAGCCGAAGTTGAGGTCGATGACCGACACGCCCAGTGCGGCAACGCGCCGCGCCGTTTCCTCGATCTGGTCCGGCTCGCGCCCCCAGATCTGTACGCCGAGCGGACGGGGTTCGCCGGCGACGCCTTGCAGGCGCCACGGTACGGTGTCGCTTGCCACCCACTCGGTGGCGGCGATCATTTCGGTAAACAGTAGACCGCAACCGCCGAAGTCGCGCACGATGCCGCGGAAGATGAAGTCGGTAAACCCGGCCATCGGCGCCGCAATCACCGGCGGGTCGATGACGAGATCCCCGATGCGAAGCGGCGCGACGGTCATGGGACGGACGGTAGCGACGGGTCTCGCGTATGTCGAGAGACATCGGCGTCGCAGCTCTTCCTGGGCAATGTGCGACAGGCGCCGGAATTCAGGGTCCTTGTGCACCAGCACGGCCCACCGCACCGCGGCGGTCGCGCCCCCGATCGGCGAGAAGACGACGTACCGCTCCCTTCTTGCCCGATCCTCGCAATGCACCGATCGGATCGTCGGGTATGGGAATCACGCGTGCGGCGCGAAGAAATCAGATCGGGAGGGCGAGGCTCCTGCCGAGCCGCGACGATCCGAGGACGGCTCGGCGGCAGCCTCGCCCTCACCATCTGAACTTCTGTGTGTCCCGTGCCGAAATCCGGCGACAGTAGCGCAGTGCAGGCCTCTATACGGCCACTGAGGAGACAGGCCTGCTCGGTGCGAACGGGTCGGTGCCACCGTCGGGTTGCGGGCAGCGGCCCGCGTTCCCGGGGTATGTGCCTTACCGTTGAAACTATCCGTCGCTGACTGTGCCCTGGCCCTGGCAGTTGCGCGGCGTGCTTGACAGCCACCTGACCTGTGTGGCAAGAGCGGACCGCCTGTGACTCTCCGCAGGCCCGCCATGGGGGTGTCATGAAGCGACACGGGGGGGCGCGAGCCAAGCGTGCCCTGGATTTCTGGATCGGCGCCGCCTCACTCGGCATTGTGGCAGTGCCTGCTATCGCCCTGGGGCAGGGCATTCAGCTCGGCGACGTCGTGACCACAGCGGGCCAGCAGGTGCAGATCGTGGCGACACTGAGGACGGGCGGCGGGGACGTGGCCGGTACGCTGAACGACTTCACGTTCGCCACCGCGGAGAACCGCAAGGTGACCGTGGTGCGCAAATCCAACGGCCGGCCCGATTGCGCGGTCAATCCCGAAATCAACAAGACCAGCACCACCTTTGCCTTCCAGCCGCCGAGCTGCACGGTCGACAACTGCACCGCGGTCCGCGCCATCGTGTTTTCGTCCGAGGACGTCGAACCCATCGCCGACGGATCCGCGTTGTACACCTGCAAGGTGCAGGTCGCCCCCGATGCACCGGGGGGCGTGTACCCGCTGACCATCAGCGGCACGATCTTGAGCAATCCAACCGGCGGACGCGTGTGCGGTCCGGCTGCCGGTAATCCACCGTGTAGCGACGATCGGAGCGGCTCGGTAACGGTGCTCGGTCCTGTTCCGACGCCGACGCCGGTTGGTCCTGGCGTTCAGTTGTCGACCGCGTACGGACTTGCCGGAGAAGTTGTTACGATCGACTCCCGGTTGCGGACGGGCGGCGGTGATGTCGCCGGGTCGCAGAACGACATCTGGTCTTTCAGCCCCCATTATGTCGCAGTCGCCGCCGCACTGGATGGCCGGCCCGACTGTTCGGTCAACCCCGAGATAAACAAGCCGGATACCACTTTTTCGTTCCTACCGCCGGGCTGTGTTACCGGTTGCACCGGGGTCCGCGCTATCGTCTTCTCCGCTCAGTACTCGGCGCCGATTCCCGATGGCTCGATCCTCTACAGTTGTCGCGTGCGGATCGCCGGGACGACGCCCACGGGCGTCTACCCGGTACAGCTAAGCCGCACCATACTGGGAACGCCCATGGGGCAGCGGCTCTGCGGTCCCGGCAGCGGGGATCCGCCCTGTACCGGTGACCAGGCCGGTGCGGTTTCGGTCACAGGCGCGACGCCGACGCCGACGCAAACGAGGAATGTTACGCCGACCGCGACCATCTTTCCCGGCGGACCCGGTGTGCGCGTCGACCGCGTGTACACCACCGCTGGACAGCAGGTTGTGTTTGGCGCCTACCTGTCGACGGGCGGCGGCGATGTCGCCGGCACGCAAAGCGACCTCGCGTTCGCCACCGCGGAGAACCGTTACGTTACCGTGGTCCGGAAAAGCAACGGGAGACCGGATTGTTCGGTGAACCCGGAGATCGACAAGTCCAGCACGACCTTCGCGTTCCAACCGCCGAGTTGTACCGCGGAGACCTGCACGACGGTCAGGGCCATCGTATTCAGTTCGGAAGACGTCGAGCCGATCCCGGAGGGATCGCTGCTATACACCTGCAAGGTGCAGGTGGCCGTCGATGCGCCGGATGGCGATTATCCGCTGACAGTCAGTGGGACGATACTCTCCAATCCCACCGGTGGCCGCGTCTGCGGTCCGGCGGCCGGCAACCCGCCGTGTACCGGCGATTCGAGCGGTGCGGTGGTTGTCGGTGCCGGCGGGCCGCTTCCGACACCGCCACCGACTGCGACGCAGCCACCGACGACACCGACGACGACCCCGCCGATTCCGGGCTGCAGCGGCGTGACGCTGAGCACCGTGCACACGAAGCCGGGACACCACGTGGAGGTGGGCGCAGCCGTGCGGACCTGTGGCGACCACGTGGCCGGCGTGCAGATGGACGTCGCCTTCGGCTCGCCGGACGTCGTCATCGTGCGTAAGACCGACGGCCGCCCCGACTGTGCCGTCAATCCCGGCATCGAGAAGGGCTCGACGACCTTTACGTTCCAGCCCCCCGGCTGCACCGGCGATACCTGCAGCGGCGTGCGTGCGATAGTCTTTTCGAGCGAGGACGTCGATCCCGTTGCCGACGGTGCACTGCTGTTCGCCTGTAACGTCGAGGTCAGAGCTCATGCCGCCGGGTTCGTTTACCCGCTGCCGGTCAGCGGCGTCATACTCAGCAATTCGTGGGGCGGGCGAGTGTGCGGTCCGGCCGCTGGAAACCCGGCGTGTAACAACGTCGACGGTGCCGTCGTCCTCGACGGCGCCGCCGATATCGAGGTGGGCGACGTGTCTGCCGTGCCGGGCCAGACGCGCATCGCGGTCCCCATCGATCTGCGCAACGACGTCGACGTTCGCGGGATGCAGCTCGTTCTGGCCGACAACCCGGACCGCGCACGGCTGAGTGGCGCACCGGTGTGCGAGGCCGTCGGCCGCGCCGCGGGGCTGGTGTGCGACGCTAATCAGGTAGGCAACGACATCCTGCTGGCTGTCTTCGGGTTCGGTTACAGCGGCATTACCCCGGGGAGCGGCCAGGTGGTTACGCTGTATCTGGACTATGACTCGCCTCAGTGTTCGCTCAATGCACCGACGTGGCTGGTTCCCATGTCCAGTGCGCTCGCGGACTGGAACAATCAGCCGATCTCGCACTCGACCCGTCACGGCCGGCTGACATGCGGCTGCCGCGGCGACGTCGACCAGAACGGGCTCACCAACCTGTTCGACACGTTTGCGTGCATCGACTTCGTGATGGGGCGGCAGATTCCCAGTCCGTTGCAGGTCGAGCTCGCCGATACCCGCTGCGACGGTCAGCTCGGCGTCCTGGACTGCCTGCGCATCGTCGACATGATGCTTGGCCGGCTGTCGACGTGCGCTCCGTGCCCATGATGACCGGCGCCGTGGGAGGTCGAGGACGATGACACCTGCAGGCATCGGGAGCGCTCGGGGGGCGGAAGCTGGGGGCCGGCAGTTGGGGGCCGGCTCGGGATTCAGGTCGAGAACTCCTTTCCGGAAGGGCGTGGGGATTGCAGTCGTTGCGGGCCTTGCTCTGTGCGCACGTCCGGGTTCGGCGACGGTCGCGCTGCGGGTCGTGGGGTCGGACGCCGCATCCGGACAAACAGCGACGATTTCGGTGGAGCTCGATAACGACGTCGCCGTGCGAGCGCTCGAGTTCCGCCTGACCGCCACGCCGCCGCTGACCGTGTTAAGCGCGGTGCGGCGCACGGCACGCACCGCGGGTCTAGTCGCCGACGCGGCCGTGCAGGCCGATGGCACCGTCAAGGCGCTGATTCTGGACGTTACCGGAACCGGCGCGATCGCTCTCGGGACGGGTGCGATACTCGAGTTGGACCTCGTCCTCGCGAGCGATCTTCTGCCGGGAACCTCGGTCTCCTTGCGCCTGTCCGATCTGGCCGCCGCGGCTTCGGGCGTCGACCCCCAACCGATCGAGATCGAAGGCGTGGACGGGCAGTTCACCGTTCTCGATCCGGTGCCGACGGCGCCTGTGGGAGTCACCGACACTCCGGACCTACTGGCGACGCCGACCCCGACCCCGATTCCGGTGGCGACGGACACGCCGACGGTGACCCCGGCGCGTGCCCTCAGCGGACGGATACGGTACTACAGCGCCGATCGTCCGGTTCCGGGAGTGGATGTCGGCATTACGGGGCCGGGTACGGTCGTCACATCGACCGATGAGGAGGGAACGTACGCGGTGACAGACCTCGAGAGCGGATCGTGGGTCACCCGCCCAACCAGACTCGGCGGTCGCGGCAATGGCGTGAGCGCTCTCGATGCCAGCCATGTCTTGCAGACGGTAGTAGGGGCGCGAACCTTCACTCCGGAGCAGGCGCTGGCGTGCGACGTGACCGGAAACGGAACGGTCAGCGCGCTCGACGCGTCGCGAATTCTGCAGCTCGTCGTGGGTTCGATCCCGACCCTCCCGGCGAGCACCCTGTGCGGCAGCGATTGGCTCTTCATTCCGGACCCGACCGCGCCGGGCGCGCCGGTTGCCGTGTACCCGTGGGTCGGTGGCGGGGTGTGTGAATCGGGTGCCTTCGCGTACCAGCCTCTCGACGCCACCCTGACCGGTCAGGATTTCCTTGCCGTGCTGCTCGGAGATTGCACCGGGAACTGGAGTCCCCCCGCGGTCGGTCGGGCCGGCGGCGAATGAAGTCGAACGATTCCCGCTCGCCGTCGAGCAGGGAGACGTCATGGTACGGACGCAGCGCGGAGTTGCGATTGGCG